>NZ_JBKFSQ010000005.1:0-171071 GCF_046569525.1 Salmonella sp. 741265055_HSA
GCTTCGCGTCGCCATCCGGCAGTCACAAAACAGTACCCGTCCGTAGGCCGGATAAGACGCTTCGCGTCGCCATCCGGCAGTCACAAAACAGTACCCGTCCGTAGGCCGGATAAAACGTTTCACGTCGCCATCCGGCAGTCACAAAACAGTACCCGCCGTAGGCCGGATAAGACGCTTCGCGTCGCTATCCGGCAATCAGATGAGCGTTATCAGGACACCAGCAACTGGTTCATACGGCGGATAAACTGGTTCGGATCTTCCAGCGTACCGCGTTCAGCGAACAGCGCCTGATCCAGCAGCAGCTCAACCCACTCTTTAAACTGCGCTTCATCCTCGGTATCGGCAGTGCGTTTAACCAGCACATGATCCGGGTTGAGCTCAAAGATGTATTTCACTTCCGGCACGGACTGACCGGCCGCGGCGAACAGTTTCGCCATCTGGGTGCTCATTTCATCCGCATCGGTGGTAACAATCGCCGGCGTGTCGGTTAAACGATGCGTCAGACGCACCTCTTTCACGCGATCGCCCAGCAGGGTTTTGACACGCTCCACGAACGGCTCAAGCGCCTTTTCCGCTTCTTTCGCATTTTCGTCGACTTCATCCGCCAGTTTTTCGATGGACTTATCGGCTTTAGCGACCGACTGGAATGCTTTACCGTCAAACTCGGTCAGGTAGTTCATCATCCACTCGTCGATGCGATCGGAGAGCAGCAGCACTTCGATGCCTTTCTTACGCAGCAGCTCCAGGTGCGGGCTGTTTTTCGCCGCCGCATAGCTGTCTGCGGTGATGTAGTAGATTTTTTCCTGCCCTTCTTTCATCCGGGAGACGTAATCTTCCAGCGACACGGTCTGGGCGGAAGAGTCTGTATGGGTGGAGGCAAAGCGCAACAGTTTAGCGATCGCTTCCTGGTTGGCGTGATCTTCCGCCGGGCCTTCTTTCAGCACCAGACCGAACTGTTTCCAGAAGGTTTGATATTTTTCCGCGTCGTCTTTCGCCAGTTTTTCCAACATTTGCAGAACGCGTTTGGTCAGGGCGCTGCGCAGATTACGCGTTACCGTGCTGTCCTGCAGGATTTCACGGGAGACGTTCAACGGCAGGTCGTTAGAATCAATCAGGCCGCGCACGAAACGCAGATAGTTCGGCATGAACTGCTCGGCATCGTCCATAATGAACACGCGCTGTACGTACAGCTTCAGACCATGTTTGTGATCGCGGTTCCACAGATCCCACGGCGCCTGCGACGGGATATACAGCAGGCTAGTGTACTCCTGCTTACCTTCCACGCGGTTGTGGCTCCAGGTCAGCGGATCGGTGAAATCATGCGCGATGTGCTTGTAAAACTCGTTGTACTCGTCGTCTTTAATTTCCGACTTGTTACGGGTCCACAACGCCTGAGCCTTGTTGATTTTCTCCCAGGAGATCACGGTTTCGCCGTCTTTTTCTTCCCGTTTTTCAATCTCTACCGGCAATGCGATGTGATCGGAATATTTGCTGATAATCGAGCGTACGCGCCAGTCATCGAGGAATTCATCTTCGCCTTCACGCAGGTGTAAGGTGATTTCCGTACCACGGTCATTTTTGGTGATATCGGCAACGGTGTATTCGCCTTCGCCTGCCGATTCCCAGAACACGCCATTTTCCGGCTTGTCGCCTGCCGCACGGGTACGTACGGTCACTTTATCGGCCACAATAAACGCTGAGTAGAAGCCTACGCCAAACTGACCGATGAGCTGGCTATCTTTCGCCTGATCGGACCCCATTGATTCGAGGAAAGATTTGGTGCCGGACTTGGCAATGGTGCCTAAGTGGTCAATTACCTCATCACGATTCATCCCCACGCCGTTATCGGCAATGGTCAACGTACGCTTATCTTTATCGAAAGAGACGCGCACACGCAGCTCACCATCTCCTTCATACAGGTCTGGGTTTGACAGAGCGCGGAAACGCAGCTTGTCCGCCGCATCTGAGGCGTTAGAGATGAGTTCACGCAGGAAGATTTCTTTATTGGAATAAAGAGAATGGATCATCAGGTGCAGAAGCTGTTTAACTTCTGACTGAAAACCACGCGTTTCTTGTCCTTTCATGTGGATAGACCTCAACAATGCCATTTTTAATGGTAAAAATACGTTGAGGGTGAGATGGGGACAAGCGGGGGTGATTTCAAGCGGAGGCCGCGAATGCCGCCTCCGTTTGTTCAGAAAATAATCTTATGGCGTCCCGCCAGCGAGTGGGACAGCGTCGTACCGTCGACCATCTCCAGTTCACCGCCAACCGGCACGCCGTGGGCGATACGACTGGCTTCGACGCCGGCCTCCGCGCACAGCTCGGCAATATAGTTCGCGGTAGCCTCCCCTTCAACCGTCGGGTTGGTCGCGAGGATCAGCTCACTGATTTTTTCTGACGCCAGCCGCTGTTCCAGACGATCGAGACCGATATCATCCGGCCCGATGCCGTCCAGCGGCGACAGGTGGCCCATCAGCACGAAATACCGCCCGGAAAATTGCCCGGTCTGCTCAATGGCGTAGATATCCGCAGGACTCTCCACCACGCAAATCTGGCCGTTTTCCTGACGCCGCGGGTTCGAACAGATATTACAAACATCCTGCTCGGTAAAGGTGCGGCAGTCGGCGCAGTGGCCGATTTCCGACATCGCCCGGGTCAGCGCCTGCGCCAGGCGCATCCCGCCGCTGCGATCGCGCTGCAACAGGGTAAACGCCATCCGCTGCGCCGACTTAGGGCCGACGCCCGGAAGGCAGCGCAACGCTTCCATAAGCTGAGTTAACAGCGGACTGGTTTGCATCAGAATGGCATCTTAAAGCCTGGCGGCAGTTGCATACCGGAAGAGACGGAGGCCATCTTCTCTTTTTGCGTCTCTTCAATGCGGCGCGCCGCATCGTTGAAGGCCGCAGCGACCAGATCTTCCAGCATCTCTTTGTCATCTTCCAGCAGGCTTGGGTCAATTTCCACGCGGCGGCAGTTATGCGCGCCGTTGATGGTAACCTTCACCAGACCCGCGCCGGATTCGCCGGTCACCTCCAGCTGCGCAATCTCTTCCTGCATTTTCTGCATTTTTTCCTGCATCTGCTGGGCCTGTTTCATCAGATTGCCCAGACCGCCTTTTCCAAACATAAGCTCTCTCTCTTGATGGTTCACAATCGCAAGCCGGGCTTACGATCAAATGGGGCGGATACTCTCTTCATCCAGCTCGGCGTCGAAGAATCGACGCAGCGTCTGAATGTTATTATCCGCGATAATTGACTCACGCGCTTGCGCGAGTTTCTCTTCATAAATGGCCTGACGCCATTCCAGCGGCGTACGCACCGCGGGATTATCATCTTCAACGATGGTCAGTTCAACCGTCGTTCCCGTCAGATCGCTGAGCGCTTGCGCCAGCTTTTGCTGCGCGCCGCTGGAATTGAGGTGCCGCTGCGTCGAGCGCAGATGCAGACAAACCGCGTTGCCGTTCTGCTCCTTCCAGGCATTAAGCGCCACCTGCTCCACCAGCTTAGGCAAAGAAAGCTGGCTTACCTGCGCCGCCCACGGATCGCGCTCAATCGCTTCTGCCGCCAGTTTAGCCGCCAGCTCCGGCGTTTTTTCATGCTCCAGAGCTTTCTTAAGCGCTTTTGGCGTAGCCACCACTTCTTTGGTTTGTACTACCGGCGTGGTGGCCTTCCAGCGATAAGCCTCTTTCTTTACTGGCGCCGTTTCCAGCGCAGATGGCGCCGGGCGCGCCTGTACGCGCTCCGAAACCGAGGCCAGCCGCTCCAGCGCAGAGTTATTCACCGGCCGCGCGCGGGATGCGGCTGCCGGTTCACTCTTTTTTGTTTTGGTTACTCCCTGCGCGCGCTGTAGCTGATTGCGCACCGCCAGCACCTGACTGGTAGACGCCGGCAGCGGCGCTGGCGATGTCTGCGGCGCGGGCGCCGACTGCTGCTGCACCTGCGGCGGCGTCATTACCGCCGTTGGGGCCACGGGCGCAAAAGACTGCCGCGGCGTTTCAGGCTCCGGCAAGGGCATACGCGGGTGAAACGCCAGCGCACGCAGTAACGTCATTTCAACGCCCATCCGCCGGTCCGGCGCCCAGGGCAATTCTTTGCGGCCAATCAACAACGTCTGATAGTAGAGCTGAAGATCGCCGGGAGGCACCGTCCGGGCAAGTTCGCGCATCCGTTGCTCGATAGCCGCCATATCGCTGCCTAACGCGGCAGGCGAAAGTTGCACCATCGCAATACGGTGCAGCAGGCTAAGCATTTCGACCAGCAGCGCTTCCCATTCAATACCGCGCGCCGCCGCCTCGTTGATAAGCGACATGACGCGTTCGCCGTTAGCGTCAACCACCGCCTCGACTAATGACAAAGCCTGGTCATCGTCCAGCGTACCGAGCATGGCGCTTACCGCCTGCGTCGAAACCTGCCCGTCGCCGCTGGCGATCGCCTGGTCAGTCAGACTTAATGCATCGCGCAGGCTGCCGTCAGCCGCACGTGATAACAACTGCAACGCGCGGGGTTCGTGAGCGATATGTTCCTCATTGAGAATATGCTCAAGCTGATGGCGAATCTGTTCAACATCCAGCGCTTTGAGATGAAACTGTAGGCAGCGCGACAAAATGGTCACCGGCAGCTTCTGCGGATCGGTGGTCGCCAGTAAAAATTTCACATGCGCTGGCGGCTCTTCAAGCGTTTTAAGTAGCGCATTAAAGCTGTGGCGCGACAGCATGTGGACTTCATCGATCAGATAGACTTTAAAGCGACCGCGCGCAGGCGCGTACTGGACGTTATCCAGCAGGTCGCGGGTGTCTTCGACTTTGGTACGCGATGCGGCGTCAATCTCAATGAGATCGACAAAACGCCCCTGCTCAATTTCCCGACAGTTATCGCAAACGCCACACGGCGTCGCGGTAATACCGGTTTCGCAGTTCAGCCCCTTCGCCAGCAGTCGGGCGATAGAGGTTTTACCGACGCCGCGCGTGCCGGAAAAAAGATATGCGTGATGAATGCGCCCTAACGACAAGCCGTTCGCCAGTGCGGTCAGCACATGTTCCTGGCCGACGACGTCAGCAAAGGTTTGTGGGCGCCATTTTCTGGCTAAGACCTGATAACTCATTGGCAGGCTCTGAAACGCTGGAAGGTGGATTCATAGAAGGGTAATGCTAACACAACCTCGCCGATACAGCGAGGTTGTCTCTCTGGCTAAAATAGCAGTGCGGATAGCCTGAATCAATGCCCCGGAAACGGCACCAGGCTATAACAGGTAATCCCCTGCTTTTCCAGACGCTGCTCACCGCCCAGATCGAACAAATTGATGATGAACGCCGCATCGGTGACTTTCCCGCCCAGACGACGGATCAACTTCACGGTCGCCTCAATGGTGCCGCCAGTCGCCAGCAGATCGTCCACGACCAGCACGTTGTCGCCAGGTTTAATCGCGTCGACATGGATTTCCAGCTGATCGGTGCCGTACTCTAATTCATAGGTCTCGGCAATAGTTTCACGCGGTAATTTGCGCGGTTTACGTACCGGAACAAAACCAACGCCCAGCCCAAGCGCAACTGGCGCGCCAAACAGGAAGCCACGCGCTTCGGTGCCGACCACTTTGGTAATACCCGCATTTTTATAACGCTCAACCAACAGTTCAATACTGAGCGCGTAGGCTTTCGGGTCTTCCAGTAAGCTGGTGACATCACGGAAAAGAATGCCCGGTTTCGGGTAATCCTGAATGCTTTTGATGCTGTTTTTGAGAAACTCAAGCTGCTGTGCAGTCGCGGTCATGGATATATGCCTGCTAAGTACGGTGTTACTCACGGCGCAATACTTTTCGGTCAGGGGTAACGCTCGGTTACTCTTTGACCGCCTGCGCCTGTGCTCGAAAACGGTCGAATTTACTGGCTGTGAACGACAATTGCAACAGCGATTCGTGTGCTTCAGCGCTTTTGTTGCTTTTCATCAATCACCGGTATCCGCCACATAAAAATCAGCAGGCAGGCCAAAATAACCAACAGCAGCACCCGCACCCACATCATATTCACCAGCCACAGCGATATACCAAAGGTCAGCAATATCAACGCGATCGCTCGCGGTTTCGCGCCCGGCGGCATGGCCCGATAGCGCTGCCAGTGGCGCAGATAACCGCCAAACCATGAGCGGTATAACAACCAGGCATGGAAACGCGGCGACGAGCGGGCGAAACACCAGGCCGCCAGTAAAATGAACGGCGTAGTCGGCAACAGGGGCAAAACCACGCCCAATGTCCCTAATACTACCGCCAGCCAGCCAATGATGATTAAAATAGTACGTTGCATAATGCGAATCGTTATCAAACAGAAGGCTACTGTAGCACAGCCTGTCTTATTTTCATCGGGGTGTTGAATTGAAAACCGCTATGCTGTTACAGACGCTGGGAGAGAGGCTGGCGACGCTACGCCAACGCTGCGCGCCGCTGGCGCAACATGCGACGTTAAGCGCGCGCTTTGACCGACACCTTTTCCGTACCCGCAGTACTCTGTTGCAGGGATATCTGGAAGAGGCTGACGCCAATCTCGTCGCGTTGCGTCAGGCGGTAAAACATGAGCAACTGCCGCAAGTCGCCTGGCTGGCGGAACATCTGGCTTCGCAACTGGAGGCGATATCGCGTGAAACCGCCGCCTGGTCGCTGCGCCAGTGGGACACCGCCGCGCCAGGGCTTGGCCGTTGGCAGCGCAGACGAATACAGCATCAGGAGTTTGAACGTCGACTACTGGCGATGACACAGGAGCGCAAAATTCGTCTGGCGCAGGCGACCAGCCTTGTCGAACAACAAACGCTGCAAAAGGAAGTCGAGATCTATGAAGGACGGCTGGCGCGCTGCCGACATGCGCTGGAGAAAATAGAAAACGTACTGGCGCGTTTAACCCGTTAACCCAGGAGAAAGTATGTCGCTTGAAAATGCCCCTGATGAAGTCAAACTGGCCGTGGATTTAATTGTGCTGCTTGAAGAGAATCGCTTACCGGCACGAACGGTGCTACGCGCGCTGGAAATAGTTATGCGTGATTATGAAAACAAGTTAAAAAGTACGGAAGACGACTCGCAAACAGAGTAATTGCCCCCTGGTTTGTCCTCGTTGTCGCTGACAAAGTGGTCGCTACAGTCAAGCAACAAGGAACGGGTCATGGAACGTCTACCCACCACGCCGCACGATGCGGTATTTCGACAGATGCTGATGCAAAAAGAGGTCGCCCGCGACTTTCTGGCTATTCACTTGCCAGAAGCCTTTCTTGCAATCTGCGATCTGGATTCACTGAAGCTGGAGTCGGGGAGTTTTGTTGAAGACAATTTACGCAGCCGCTATTCAGATATTCTCTACTCTCTGCATACCCAACACGGCCCCGGGTATGTTTACGCGCTCATTGAACATCAGAGCAAATCAGACCGGCTGATGGCTTTTCGCCTGATGCGGTACGCCATTGCCGCCATGCAGCGTCATCTGGATGCCGGTCATGATACCTTGCCGCTGGTGGTACCAATCCTCTTTTATCACGGTCCGGAAAGCCCGTGGCCCTATAGCCTTAACTGGCATAATATGTTTGTGAAACCGGATATGGCGAAGGCCTTATACAGTCATGAATTTGCGCTGGTCGACCTGACGACAATGCCGGATAATCAGCTTTTGCAGCATCGGCGGATAGCGATGTTAGAGCTCCTGCAAAAACATATTCGTCAACGCGATTTAAGCGAACTGCTCGACCCCCTTATCACGCTTTTAACGCAGGATTATTTGACGGACGCGCAGCTCAGTGTGCTGATCAACTATATGTTGAAAGCAGGAAACGCCGCAGAACCCGGGGCGCTGATTCGTCAACTGGCGCAGGGCGCGCCGCAGTATAAGGAACAACTGATGACAATAGCGGAATGGCTGGAAGAAAAAGGCCGAACGGAAGGGTTGCAAAAGGGCCTGCAAAAAGGCCTTGAGCAAGGGTTAGCACAAGGCCGTGAGGCCGAAGCGCGCGCTATTGCCCGCAAAATGCTTGCCAACGGGCTGGAACCCGGGCTCATCGCCAGCGTCACCGGCATTACGCCGGAAGAGCTTTCTACGCTTTCACATTAGCGGCGCCGCGCGCACTCATAAAGCGCGCAGCCCACCGCCTTTTAGCTTGCCGTAGGCGCCAGATCGCCGCCGTTGAGATCGCGCTTCACTTCAGTGACTTCGTCGCCCTTCGCGTTATGCAGATGCACCTCAAGCTGGTTAAAGGCGATATTGATATCATTTTCACGGCACAGTCGATCGATCGCGCGGTTCAGTTCATCCACCGTATGGCTACGATCGCGCAATTCACGCACATACAGACGCAGTTCATGATCCAGAGTGCTGGCGCCAAAGGTGGTGAAGAATACGGCAGGTTCCGGATCGTGCATCACCTTCGGATGCTCCATCGCCGCCTGTAGCAGGACTCTTTTCACTTTCTCCAGATCCGAGCCATAAGCCACGCCAAGCCGGATCACCAGACGTGTCGTGGTATCGGAGAGGGACCAGTTAATCAGCCGCTCCGTCACGAACGCTTTGTTCGGAATGATCACTTCTTTACGATCAAAATCGGTAATAGTGGTGGCGCGAATACGAATCTTACTGACCGTACCGGAATAGGTGCCGATCGTTACCGTATCGCCAATGCGTACCGGACGTTCGAAGAGGATGATTAAACCCGAGACAAAGTTACCGAAGATCTCCTGTAGCCCAAAACCGAGACCCACCGACAACGCCGCCGCCAGCCACTGGAGTTTATCCCACGAGACGCCGAGCGATCCGAATACTGTCATCGCGCCAACAGCGATAATGACGTAGTTAAGGATCGTGGTGATCGCATACGAAGCCCCCTGGCGCATATTCAGGCGTGAAAGCACCAGCACTTCCAGCAGGCCGGGTAAGTTGCGGATGAGCGCCCAGGCCACCATCGCGGCAATAATGGCGAATAGCAAGCTGCCCATCGTCACGCTTTTCACCACCGCAGCGCCAGCTTCGGAGCCGTTGTAGTGCCACAGCGTGATGCTATCAAGATAGCTGAATACGGTGATCAAATCGGACCAAATCGCCCAGAACATAACGCCGAACAGGGCAAGCATTAGCAGCATCGTGATACGTAATGTTTGCTGGTTAATCTGCTCCAACGCGATGGTGGGTTCTTCCTGTGGCTCCGCGCCTTCCGCTCCCTCTTTTACCAGGTTCTGACGACGAGCCAGCGCGCGTCGCCAGGCAATCCGGCGCGCCGCTACGCTTAACCCGCGCAGCACCGTTTGATAAAGCAGGTTCCAGATAATGACCAGATAGACGGTTTCAATCCAGCGCCCCGCCAGGCGCAGCGTGGTATAGAAATAGCCGGTCGCCGTTAATACCATTAACGCCACCGGAATGATGGAAAGAATCGTCACGGTCACCAGTCGAATGCCGTGAGATTCTTTATCGCGCCAGCTTTCCCGGCACAGTGGCCATACCAGTAATGTTATGACCAGCAGATTGAGGAAAATAACCGCCTGTCCCAGCACGTCATCCATCAGATTCAGCGGCGACAACTCCGCCACCACAGACCAAAAGTGCAGCGGCAGCAATGCGAGGCTAATGCGTACAATCTGACGACGCCAGTGGCTGGTCAACTGCGCTGGCATACCAAAATGGCGTATCGCCACGCCCTCTTTTTCCAGCACCTTCCAGCACAGCCCAAAGACCAGCCAGAACATCGCGAGCTTTTTACTAAAGGCCCAGAGCAGATCGCTGATATTTAGCTGCATGGTCAGCAGGATCAGTCCAAGCGCGAGGATAATCAGACACACCGGCAGCGCGCGGATCAGATCGATCAGAATAGCTTTTGGCGTATTGAGTTGACTATCGTTACGCAGCGATCCCACGGCGGCGGCCAGCTTCTGTTGATACGCTTTTAACCATTTCAGACGCCAGCGGATTAAACCGGCGATGAGTAAGAGCGGCAACCCGGCCAAAAAAGCAATAAATACCGCGGGCCAGGCTTTTTGCCAGTTCACCGTGATTTTCATGGCGCTGAATTGCTCTTTTAACGTTTGGGGGAACGCTTTAAGCCAGTCCCAGTCCATAGGCCGGTTACTGTTCACCCAAAAAATCTGCTGCGTCAGAATGGCTTTCAGATTTTTCGAGACGCTCATCAACTGCTGCTGGTTAACTTGCAGGTTAATCGCCATCATCAGCTGGTTACCCAACTGTTTATTTAGCTGATCCAATAGCTCACGGCGCATCTCCACCACCTGAAGCAACGCATCATGAACTTCATCATTCACCTCGCTGGTATGCCCCTCCTCCAGCTTGTCGACAAAGGCATCGCTTTGGAATAAGGCATCACGCTGCTGGTTGATTTCAAACTGCTCCAGACGTAAATCCGCAATACGGTTGGTCATATCTTCGAGTTCGTCGGCGGAGGGCAGGGTTTGCTGCTGTTGATAAAGAATACGCGACAGCAACAGGCTGCCTTTTAAGACGGCAATCTGTTCTTTGATATTTCTTTCCGACTGCAGCGCGCGATCGAGCCAGTTTTTTACTTTAATGTTTTGCTGCATCAACATATTGCCGTTTTCGGTCGCGACAATCAGACGCTGGCTGAGTTGATGGTTAATATCCAGTTCCTGTTTTACCAGCGGGTTCGCCTGGATACGCGCCGTTTCGTCCGGCGAAATGGCCTCCTGGGCCGTTTTTTCCGTTAGCGTAAGTCGTTTACTGTTGACCGCCTCCTGTAAAAGTTGAAGCTGATGTTCAAGGCGATTACTGTTGGCCGTCACGTAATCCCGCTGTTTTTGCAGGGTGTCCTGCAAAACGGTATTCCCTTCAAGACTCTTACGTTGCTGGTCGATCTGCGCATTAAGCAGCGCCTGTTTTGCCTGTAATAACACCTGTTGGCTGGGGCGAAGCGCGGCTTCCCCGACGTTATTGCCGTCCAGACGGTTACGGATTTGCTGTATTTGCTGCGAGGCGGTATACATGGCGTTTTGCACGCGCTCAGGCTGGGTCTGTAGCGAAACAAGCTGGCTGTTATAAGCGGCAAGATCGTTTTGCGAATTTTGCAAATCATCCAGTACCTGCGCCACACGTAGCTCAAGCTGACGTAACGAAAGCGCACTCAGCGTTTTTCGCATTTCATCATCATTATCGACATCGCTCAGCGCATTCAACGCAGCCGTCGCCTGACGCATTTTTTCAGGCGCCTGCGCCACCTTCTGCCGTAGCTGTATGGTCTCCTCTTTTACCCGCTCGATTTTCTCCAGCGTAGCTAACGTATCAATAAGGTCCTGCTGGACGAGCTTATCCTGGGCGGAGAGATCTTTTTGCTTATTCAGCGTATCCAGCTGGTTTTGCACATCTGCTTTTGACGGCAGGTCGCCATTCGTTTGCCCCCGGGCAAATGCCAGAGACTGACAGGACAGCAGGATAATAAGGAAGCTAATTGTAATAAAAACAAAATGCTGTGAACGTTTATAAAGCTGCAACATAGTCATGAGAATGAAGTGTCTGAACCGGCAAGCAGACCGGAAATAATTGAGTCGCAAGAATATCACGCCTGTAACAAACAGAATAGCGACACAGAAAATGTCCAGGAGTTTTCCTGGAATATTATCAGGGGGAGCCGTTGACCGTCGACGCGCGCAGCGTCGGACACAATTGATACATCTCCAGCAGGATAGTGACGTAGGCGCGAGCTTCTTTTTTTAAATCAAACGATTGCGGAGCAAATAACCAGTTTTCCATGAGCCCTGAAATAAAGCTGCGCATCAGTATCGCCGCACGACGGGTCAGCAGATTTTCAGGCAGCATTTTAGCATTAATACAATGTTTTAACGTTTGCTCAATCCGATCGTAACTTTCCAGACAAAGGCCACGTTGCGCCTGTTGAACCACAACCATTTCTCCGACAAACTCACATTTATGGAATATAATCTCCATCAATAAGCGGCGTCGTTCTTCTGTTACAGTAGCTTCAAGAATATGAACTAAAATTTCTCTTAATACAGATAGTGGATCGTCGGGGAATTTTGCCTGATACTCAATCTCAAGCTCACCAATATTGGATTCTGATAGCTCCCAGATCTCACTGAATAAATCCGACTTATTTTTGAAATGCCAATAGATTGCGCCGCGCGTCACGCCAGCAGCGTTCGCAATCTCCGCCAGCGAGGTTGCTGATACGCCTTGCTGCGAGAACAAACGCAGGGCCACATCCAGGATGTGTTGTCGTGTCTCCAGCGCTTGTTGTTTGGTTTTTCGTGCCATATGTCGGTGAATTTACAGGCGTTAGATTTACATACATTTATGAATGTATGTACCATAGCACGACGATAATATAAACGCAGCAATGGGTTTAAGGACCTTTGACCATTGACCAATTTGAAATCGGACACTCGAGGTTTACATATGAACAAAAACAGAGGGTTAACGCCTCTGGCGGTCGTTCTGATGCTCTCAGGCAGCTTAGCGCTAACAGGATGTGACGACAAACAGGACCAGCAAGGCGGCCAGCAGATGCCAGAAGTTGGGGTTGTCACACTAAAAACGGAACCACTGCAAATCACAACTGAACTTCCGGGTCGTACCGTTGCTTACCGTATCGCCGAAGTTCGCCCGCAGGTAAGCGGCATTATCCTGAAGCGTAATTTCGTTGAGGGAAGTGATATCGAAGCGGGAGCCTCTCTCTATCAGATTGATCCTGCGACCTACCAGGCGACTTACGACAGCGCTAAGGGCGATCTGGCAAAAGCGCAGGCCGCCGCGAATATCGCTGAACTGACGGTGAAGCGTTATCAAAAGCTGCTGGGTACGCAGTACATCAGTAAGCAAGAATACGATCAGGCGCTGGCTGACGCGCAACAAGCGACTGCCGCCGTTGTCGCAGCAAAAGCCGCCGTTGAAACCGCACGTATCAACCTGGCGTATACCAAAGTCACCTCGCCGATTAGCGGTCGTATTGGTAAGTCGTCCGTAACGGAAGGCGCGCTGGTACAGAACGGTCAGGCGTCGGCGCTGGCGACAGTGCAGCAGCTGGACCCTATTTATGTCGATGTGACCCAGTCCAGCAATGACTTCCTGCGCCTGAAGCAGGAGCTGGCAAATGGTTCGCTGAAACAGGAAAACGGCAAAGCGAAGGTCGACCTGGTGACCAGCGACGGTATCAAATTCCCGCAGTCCGGTACGCTTGAATTCTCCGATGTGACCGTTGACCAAAGCACCGGGTCTATTACTTTGCGCGCCATCTTCCCTAACCCGGATCACACCTTATTGCCAGGAATGTTCGTTCGCGCACGTCTGCAGGAAGGGACAAAACCGACGGCATTACTGGTTCCACAACAGGGCGTTACCCGTACTCCACGCGGCGATGCCACGGTGCTGGTGGTTGGCGCTGATAACAAAGTGGAAACCCGCCAAATCGTCGCAAGCCAGGCGATCGGCGATAAGTGGCTGGTGACTGACGGGTTGAAAGCGGGCGACCGCGTAGTCGTCAGCGGGCTGCAAAAAGTACGTCCTGGCGCACAGGTTAAAGTGCAGGAAATTACCGCGAATAACAAACAGCAAGCCGCAAACGGTGATCAACCTGCTCAGCCCAGGTCTTAACTTAAACAGGAGCCGTTAAGACATGCCTAATTTCTTTATCGATCGCCCTATATTTGCGTGGGTGATCGCCATCATCATCATGTTGGCAGGGGGGCTCGCGATCCTCAAATTGCCGGTAGCGCAATATCCGACGATTGCGCCACCAGCAGTGACGATCTCCGCAACCTACCCTGGCGCTGATGCGAAAACGGTACAGGATACCGTCACGCAGGTTATCGAACAGAATATGAACGGTATCGATAACCTGATGTATATGTCCTCCAACAGTGACTCCACGGGGACCGTGCAGATCACGCTGACCTTTGAATCCGGCACCGATGCGGATATCGCGCAGGTTCAGGTTCAGAACAAGTTGCAACTGGCAATGCCGTTACTTCCCCAGGAAGTACAGCAACAGGGCGTGAGCGTTGAGAAGTCCTCAAGTAGCTTCCTGATGGTAGTGGGCGTCATTAACACCGACGGCACCATGACCCAGGAGGATATTTCGGATTACGTTGCCGCCAATATGAAAGATCCGATCAGCCGTACCTCTGGGGTGGGCGACGTTCAGCTGTTTGGTTCGCAGTATGCGATGCGTATCTGGATGAATCCGACAGAGCTGACCAAATACCAACTGACGCCGGTCGACGTGATTAACGCGATCAAAGCGCAGAACGCCCAGGTCGCGGCAGGTCAGCTCGGTGGTACGCCGCCGGTAAAAGGCCAGCAGCTTAACGCATCGATTATTGCCCAAACGCGTCTGACCTCAACGGATGAGTTTGGCAAAATCCTGCTGAAAGTAAATCAGGATGGCTCCCAGGTTCGTCTGCGGGATGTAGCGAAAATTGAGCTTGGCGGCGAAAACTACGACGTCATCGCGAAATTTAACGGTCAGCCAGCGTCAGGTCTTGGCATCAAACTGGCTACCGGCGCCAACGCGCTGGATACCGCTACCGCTATTCGCGCCGAACTGAAAAAAATGGAACCATTCTTCCCGCCAGGGATGAAAATCGTCTACCCGTATGACACCACGCCGTTCGTGAAGATCTCTATTCATGAAGTGGTAAAAACGCTGGTCGAAGCGATTATCCTCGTGTTCCTGGTGATGTACCTGTTCCTGCAGAACTTCCGCGCGACGTTGATTCCGACTATTGCGGTTCCGGTGGTGTTGTTGGGAACCTTTGCCGTGCTTGCGGCATTCGGTTTCTCGATAAACACGCTGACGATGTTCGGGATGGTGCTCGCCATCGGCTTGCTGGTGGATGACGCCATCGTGGTGGTCGAGAACGTCGAACGTGTTATGACGGAAGAAGGCCTTCCGCCGAAGGAAGCGACGCGCAAATCCATGGGCCAGATTCAGGGCGCATTGGTGGGTATCGCGATGGTACTGTCGGCGGTATTTATTCCGATGGCCTTCTTTGGCGGCTCAACCGGGGCAATTTATCGTCAGTTCTCTATCACCATCGTATCGGCGATGGCGCTGTCGGTGCTAGTCGCGCTGATCCTGACGCCCGCGCTGTGCGCGACGATGCTCAAACCCGTCGCCAAAGGCGATCACGGCGAAGAGAAAAAAGGCTTTTTCGGCTGGTTTAACCGCCTGTTCGATAAGAGCACGCATCACTACACCGATAGCGTAGGCAATATTCTGCGCAGCACCGGGCGTTACCTGCTGCTCTATCTCATTATCGTCGTCGGTATGGCTTATCTGTTCGTTCGTCTGCCAAGTTCTTTCTTGCCGGATGAAGACCAGGGCGTATTCCTGACAATGGTCCAGCTCCCCGCCGGCGCAACGCAAGAGCGCACGCAAAAAGTGCTGGATGAGGTCACGGATTACTATCTGAACAAAGAGAAAGCCAACGTTGAATCGGTATTCGCCGTCAACGGCTTCGGTTTTGCAGGGCGCGGTCAGAATACCGGTATTGCATTCGTGTCGTTGAAAGACTGGGCCGATCGTCCAGGCGAAAAAAATAAGGTTGAAGCGATCACCCAACGGGCAACCACAGCATTTTCACAAATTAAAGATGCGATGGTCTTCGCCTTTAACCTGCCAGCGATTGTTGAACTGGGCACCGCAACCGGGTTTGACTTCGAGTTGATTGACCAGGCGGGACTTGGTCATGAAAAACTCACCCAGGCGCGTAATCAGTTGTTCGGCGAGGTGGCGAAATATCCTGATCTGCTGGTAGGCGTTCGACCTAACGGCCTGGAAGATACGCCGCAGTTTAAAATCGATATCGACCAGGAAAAAGCTCAGGCGCTGGGCGTGTCTATTAGCGACATTAATACCACGCTGGGCGCAGCATGGGGCGGCAGCTATGTAAACGACTTTATCGATCGCGGTCGTGTGAAGAAAGTTTACGTGATGTCCGAAGCGAAATACCGCATGTTGCCGGATGATATTAACGACTGGTACGTTCGTGGTAGCGATGGTCAGATGGTGCCATTCTCCGCATTCTCCTCTTCCCGCTGGGAATATGGTTCGCCGCGTCTGGAACGCTATAACGGTCTGCCTTCGATGGAAATTCTGGGTCAGGCGGCGCCAGGCAAGAGTACCGGTGAAGCGATGGCGATGATGGAAGAACTGGCCAGCAAGCTGCCGTCAGGCATTGGGTATGACTGGACCGGGATGTCCTACCAGGAACGGTTGTCCGGCAACCAGGCCCCTGCCCTGTATGCTATCTCGCTGATCGTCGTCTTCCTGTGTCTGGCGGCATTGTATGAGAGCTGGTCTATCCCGTTCTCCGTAATGCTGGTTGTTCCGCTTGGGGTTATCGGCGCGCTGCTGGCCGCGACCTTCCGCGGACTGACTAACGACGTTTACTTCCAGGTGGGCCTGCTCACAACCATTGGGTTGTCGGCGAAGAACGCGATACTTATCGTCGAATTCGCCAAAGACTTAATGGATAAAGAAGGGAAAGGTCTGGTAGAAGCGACGCTGGAGGCCGTCCGGATGCGTTTGCGCCCGATTCTGATGACCTCGTTAGCGTTCATGCTAGGGGTTATGCCGCTGGTTATCAGTTCCGGCGCAGGTTCCGGCGCACAGAATGCGGTAGGTACTGGCGTACTGGGCGGGATGGTAACGGCAACCGTACTGGCTATTTTCTTCGTACCGGTCTTCTTCGTGGTGGTACGCCGCCGCTTTAGCCGTAAAAGCGAAGATATTGAGCATAGTCATTCGACAGAACATCGCTGATTTGCTCACTGTTGATAAGGCCGCGCAAGCGGCCTTTTTTACGCAAAAATCATAAAATACGCTTATTGTTAGATTGATTATTTTTTGCCATATTAATAAAAGGTATAATCCTTACTGCGTTAAAGGCTTTTCTTAGGAAAGTTGGCCATTTCTTAATTCAGCCATTAATTGAGAAATATTAAGAATATTCCTGGCTACTTTCTCCTGTCAGAGGAGATTGTTTTAGCCTGAAAAGCTAAAAAACGTTAACCCAATGATTACACAAACAATAAAACTGGTTCCTTTTTAGGCGACCGACGATCACTGTTAAAATTCGAAAAAGTATGGCAACACGCGGCTTTCACGCAATTGTAATTTTTCGTAATATGACGATGAAAAGTTTTTTAGAGTAGATTATAGTTAAATCATAAGGTGACGTGGGAAGTACCAGGTTAGTTAGTTGTATCCATCCCGAAGGTGTTCGGTTAGTTTAAGCCACTAAAAAGGGGATGCATTATGGACGAATACTCACCCAAAAGACATGATATAGCACAGCTTAAATTTCTTTGCGAAACCCTGTATCATGACTGTCTTGCAAACCTTGAAGAAAGTAACCATGGCTGGGTTAATGACCCGACCTCAGCAGTCAACCTGCAGCTCAATGAGCTGATAGAGCATATTGCAACTTTCGCGCTTAATTATAAAATTAAGTACAATGAAGACAATAAATTGATTGCGCAGATAGATGAATATCTGGACGACACCTTTATGTTGTTCAGCAGCTATGGTATTAATACGCAGGATTTGCAAAAATGGCGTAAATCGGGCAACCGCCTGTTCCGTTGTTTCGTCAACGCCACCAGGGCTAATCCTGTTAGTTTGTCTTGTTAAAAATTATTACAATCATAGGTAGAATTTATGTCTGATAAACCATTAACTAAAACTGATTATTTGATGCGTTTACGGCGCTGTCAGACAATTGACACTCTGGAGCGCGTCATTGAGAAAAATAAATATGAATTGCCCGACAATGAGCTGGCTGTATTTTACTCAGCTGCGGATCACCGTCTTGCAGAATTGACGATGAACAAACTCTACGACAAGATCCCTTCTTCAGTATGGAAATTCATTCGTTAATCACGCTACATTATTTTTTAGAGAACACGCAGGTGTTATCTGCATCCTCGTTCTGGCTAATAACACAACGGGCTATTATAGAACAGTGATATAGATCACATACCAATAACAGGGAACGTTCCCTCTAATACTCTATTATTGCTTCTATTGCGATAATATCCACCAAGGGGAGCGCGCGGTGAGTGACGAAAAACAAAAAATGATCGCTGGGGCGCTGTATTGCCCGACCGATGAAACTTTATGCCGGGATCGACTACGGGCACGCCAACTCATCCATCAATACAATTATACTACGCCTGATGAAATAAATAAGCGTCAGGCGATTTTACGCGACCTGTTGGGTCGATGCGAAGACGCCTATATTGAACCTTCTTTTCGTTGCGACTACGGCTATAATATTTTTCTTGGCCACTCCTTTTACGCTAACTTCGACTGCGTCATGCTTGATGTTTGCCCAATTCATATTGGCGATAATTGTATGTTCGCGCCAGGGGTACATATCTATACCGCCACGCACCCGCTGGACGCCGTCGAACGCAACAGCGGCAGAGAATTAGGTAAACCTGTCACTATCGGAAATAACGTCTGGATAGGTGGACGAGCCGTCGTTAATCCTGGCGTAACCATCGGCGATAACGTCGTCGTCGCTTCAGGCGCTGTGGTGACAAAAAACGTACCGCCAGACGTCGTGGTAGGCGGAAATCCGGCGCGAATCATTAAAAAAATGTAGTCAAAATGATAACTGTTATGCTAATTCGTGGTTAATCTGTTACTTTTTTCACATTACACCTCCCTTTAAAATGGGCTGTTATTACCCCCTATGTCGCAGAAATCATGAAGGCAAAAGATGACAGAGATACAGCGCCTGCTTAGCGAAACTATTGATGACTTAAACGTCCGTGAAAAACGCGATAACAGGCCGCGTTTTAGTATCAGTTTTATCCGCAAGCATCCTGGGTTATTTATCGCGATGTATGCAGCCTGGTTTGCGACGCTGGCGGTCATGCTGCAATCAGAAACGCTGGTGGGGTCAGTGTGGCTGTTAGTGGTGTTATTTATCGCATTTAATGGTTTCTTCTTTTTCGACATCGCCCCGCGTTATCACTATAACGACATCGATGTGCTGGACCTCCGGGTCTGTTACAACGGCGAATGGTACAACACCCGCTTTGTTCCCCCCACGCTCATTGAGACGATTCTTCAGTCTCCACAGGTGGATAATGAACATAAAGTCCAGCTGCAAAAAATGGTTGCCCGTAAGGGCGAACTTTCCTTCTACGATATTTTTACGCTGGCCCGCGCAGAAGCCAGCCGGTAATAAAAAAGTGCGCACCCTCCCTGGTACGCACTGCTTTCCCTGAACTGTTGTTTTTTTAACGTCTTTTTTTACGCCCCTGAACCGCCTTAAAACGCGGATTTGTTTTACAAATCACGTATAAGCGTCCTTTGCGTTTGACTATCTGGCAATCCGGATGCCGTTGTTTTGCATTGCGAAGTGAGTTTAACACCTGCATTTCATTTACCCCTTTTAGCGCCGATAAAATGACCGAAACGTTTCTGGAAGCGTGCGGCGCTACTTTCGCTATCAAACGTTTTCTGTTTACCGGTATAAAAAGGATGCGATTTTGATGACACATCAATAGTGACATACGGATATGTCACGCCGTCCAGTTCGATTTCACGTTCAGTTTTGATAGTTGATCCCACTTTCACATATTCATTTGCGCTGGTGTCGTGAAATACGACGGTGCGGTATACAGGATGAATATCAGGTTTCATTGCGCCCTCTCGATTATGTTATAACATAACAATAAAATACGCTATCAACGCTCCTTTTTCAACCGGTAAACATTCACGATCTCTTCCTGGCGGCAAAAGCAACGTGGCGTAACGCGTTAGTCTGGCCCCTGTATCTGTAAAATCGATAAAATAGCTTTATCATTCGAGGGCGCGATTTACGATCGGATATACTTTCTCTACGCTGTGTTTATAAGGACATCACTGTGACAACACGACATCTGGTCAGCCTGGTAACGGGAGTGCTTATCCTGTCTGTCCTTTTCCCGATAGGATTGAGCCTGTGGCTGGCGCACCGTCAAGTTGAAAAAAGGTTTAACGAAGAGCTGGATATCTTCTCGTCCCGGGTGGCGCTACGTACAGAAAGGGTCAGTGACCAGGCAAAAGCCGCGTTAACGCATATTGCCTCCTTTAAAGGCGAGCCCTGCAGCAGCGCCCATTTACTCGCCATGCGCCGCGTGTCTTATAGCTTTCGGTATGTCCAGGAAGTTCTGTACCTTAAAAATTCGATTCCCGTTTGCTCCTCACTTGAAAAAGAGAGCCATATTCCCGCGTTCCCTCCGCCCATGAAAATCACTCGCGACGGTTATCGCGCCTGGTTTACGGCGCAAAACGATCTGGGTATAAAACGCTATATGGCGGCACTCGGGAGCGACAGCTATATCGTGATGATCGACCCGGCGTCCTTTATCGATGTAATTCCGTTTGGCGCATGGCCGATTGACGTCGCTATTATTGGCCGGGAACGCAATACTGTGGTTGCCAGCAGCGGTAACCTTGACCCCGCTATTCTTCCGCTCATTCAACATGAGACGCCCCTGCGGCTGGAAAACCGAGGCATTCAGTATGCTATTCACCCTTTTCCGGAAATGGGCATTACTATCGTAAGCTGGGCACCGACCGCTCCGCTGGAAAGGAGCTGGTATCGACAAGCGTTTATCTGGCTACCGGCGGGCATCGTAACGGGTCTGCTGGCTGCGGCCTTTATTCTGCGTATTTTGCGTCGGCTACAGTCGCCCCGCCACCGTCTCCAGGATGCGATAGACAATCGCGAAATTAACGTACACTATCAGCCTATTATCTCCCTGATCAGCGGAAAAATTGTCGGTGCCGAAGCCTTAGCTCGCTGGCAACAGGCGGACGGCACCTTCCTTTCGCCGGAAATTTTTATCGCGCTGGCAGAACAAACCGGGCTCACGGAGCCGCTAACCCGGCTAATCATCGAAACCGTTTTTGAAGACATGGGGAGTTGGTTAAAGTCCCATCCCGAACAACATATTTCAATCAATCTTGAGGCATCCGATCTGGCGTCGGAAACGCTGCCGGCGCTGTTAAGCACGCTGCTGAACCGTAGCCAAATTTCTCCGTCGCAAATCGCGCTTGAGTTAACGGAACGCGAGTTCGCCGATCCGAAAACCAGCGCGCCCATTGTCGCCAGATACCGTAACGCGGGACATTCAGTTTATATTGATGACTTTGGCACCGGCTATTCCAGCCTCAACTACTTACAAAATCTGGATGTGGATGTCCTTAAAATTGATAAATCTTTTGTCGATGCGCTGGAATATAAAAACGTCACGCCGCATATTATTGAAATGGCGAAAACGCTCAAACTCAAGATGGTCGCAGAAGGCATCGAAACGACCAGGCAAGAGCAGTGGCTACGCCAGCATGGCGTACATTATGGTCAGGGCTGGTTATACAGTAAGCCCCTACCCGCTACGGCATTTATTCTTTGGGCGGAACAGCGGCTATAACGTCGCACAGCAGAAAAGAACAGTGTGGAGAGGCTCAAATGGGTGGGGGCCCTGCCAGCTACATCCCGGCACACGCGTCATCTGCCTTGGCTGCTTCCTTCCGGACCTGACCTGGTAAACAGAGTAGCGTTGCGGGAGAACCAACAGAGCCCCCATTGAGAGCGTTGTGAACCAACGCGCAGGCGCATTATCACTGCTATATCGTGCAATTGCAACCCATCAGGCATCGGATGCTGGTTTCTTGCGCATCCGGGCTTTCCTCCCCCCTTATTCCAGATTATCCTGAAGCATTAACGCAGGATTCTATTATGGATATTCAGGACACTTTTCCTCAACGCGTCTGGCAAATCGTCGCCTCGATCCCGGAAGGATTTGTCACGACCTACGGTGATGTCGCCCGGCTTGCCGGTTCGCCTCGGGCGGCGCGTCAGGTCGGCGGAGTTTTAAAACGTCTGCCGGAAGGCAGCACTTTACCATGGCATCGGGTGGTGAACCGCCACGGCGCAATATCACTTACCGGGCCGGATCTACAGCGGCAACGTCAGGCATTACTGGCGGAAGGCGTGGTGGTGTCGGGAAGCGGACAAATCGATTTACAACGCTATCGCTGGGTGTATTAACCCTCTCCGTAACGGAGAGGGTTGGCGCAGGATTAATACTGGGTAGGCGCAGGAACGGCAGAAGACGGATTGACCTGGGTCGGCGAAGTCGATGGAACCGTCGTCGTCGCACCACCGCCGGCCTGCACAGGCACCGCCGTTTGCTGTACCGGTACCAGCGTCAGATCCGCTTTAGTGCCGCCATTGTTAATCACCGGTTTCACGCTATCGGTAATAAATACCAGCTTATTGTCAACGGTGATGGCCGCGCTCAGGAGAATACGCGCGTTAGGTTGAATATCTGATGGGTTAAACGGCAACACAAAACTGAAAGGCGCCTGTTTACCTTCGGTACGTACCGCTTTTTGCGACAGCACCTTAGACGGCGCATCAGCCAGCGAAGCATCTGAAAGCGTCACGGTCAGCACCGCATCTGGCGGCAGAGCGACCTTCTGGCGGATCCAGACGGTACCGGAAACATTGGGTTGCTGAATAGTAGACTGGTTAGCTGTAATCGACATGTTAGGGTTTGGCGCAGGCGTCTGGATATCAGCGCTTTTATCAGCGCAGGCCGCCAGAGATATCGCAACCGCTAAACCACTTACGATGTGCACGAGTTTCATTCAATTCTCCTTATCATCAATGCACCAGCAGGCCTTTCCCCCCGCCGGAAGAGTGGTTAACAGAAACATAACGTGATTAAGTGTGGCACATGTCACTCATTTTTGCCTGGAATTGGTCTGTTATTCAGACTTTTGTACCCATCGGACCACTTGCAAAATTGCGTTATACTCTGCCCTACCTCGCTTCGGCATCGTTGTCACCTGGAGAGTATGTATGAGTCAGACACTGAATAATTTGCTGACATTATTGAATCTGGAAAAAATTGAAGAAGGACTCTTTCGGGGCCAAAGTGAAGACTTAGGGCTGCGCCAGGTATTTGGCGGTCAGGTGGTGGGCCAGGCGCTCTATGCCGCCAAAGAAACGGTGCCGGAAGCACGACTGGTGCATTCATTCCACAGTTATTTTCTGCGGCCAGGCGATAGCCAAAAACCCATTATCTATGACGTAGAAGTGCTGCGCGATGGGAATAGCTTCAGCGCCCGCCGCGTTGCCGCTATTCAGAACGGAAAACCCATCTTTTACATGACCGCCTCATTCCAGGCGCCGGAACCGGGTTTTGAACATCAAAAAACCATGCCGACGGCAGTCGGGCCGGAAGGACTACCGTCAGAAACGGAAATCGCGCAATCGCTGGCGCATTTACTGCCGCCGATTCTGAAAGAAAAGTTTCTCTGCGATCGCCCTCTGGAAATTCGTCCCGTCGAATTTCACAATCCGTTGAAAGGTCACGTCGCCGCGCCTGTGCGTCAGGTATGGATTCGCGCCAACGGCACCGTTCCGGATGACATTCGCGTCCATCAATATTTACTGGGATACGCCTCGGATCTGAATTTCCTTCCCGTCGCGCTTCAGCCTCACGGCATCGGTTTTCTGGAAAAGGGCATTCAGATCGCCACTATCGATCACTCTATGTGGTTCCATCGTCCGTTCAATTTTAATGAATGGCTACTTTATAGCGTGGAGAGCACTTCCGCCTCCAGCGCCCGGGGCTTTGTTCGCGGCGAGTTTTATACTCAGGATGGCGCGCTGGTCGCTTCAACCGTGCAGGAAGGGGTAATGCGTAATCACAATTAAAACATGCCGCTATGCGGCGTTAATGGCCTGATGACGCTGCGCTTATCCGGCCTACGGTAGACTGGGTAAGCGCAGCGCCATCAGGCATGTTACGCAATCACGCGTTATACGCATTCTCGCCGTGACTGTTCACATCCAGCCCCTCGCGCTCCTGCTCTTCCGGTACACGCAGTCCAACAAGGATATCCGCCAGTTTGTAACCAACAAACGCGACAACGCCGGACCAGACGACCGTAATAGCAATACTTTCCAGCTGTACCATCACCTGATGTCCCATCGTAACGCCGTCGACAAAGCCAACGCCGCCCAGCGAACTGGCGGCAAAAACGCCGGTCAGGATACAGCCGACTATTCCGCAAACGCCGTGAACGCCAAATACGTCGCACGGATCATCTACCCGTAACAGACGTTTAAGCATGGTGACTCCCCACAATCCCGCCAGACCCGCAATAACGCCGATAACCAGCGCGCCGCCAACGCCAACATAGCCACAGGCTGGCGTCACGCCGACCAGACCGGCAATCGCGCCGGAGCACGCTCCCAGCAGGGAAGGCTTACCGCGTAGCGTCCACTCGCCGATAATCCACCCCAGAATCGCGGCGGCGGTCGCCACCACGGTGTTCACAAAGGCCAGCGCTGCTATCTCGTTTGCGCTACCAGCAGAACCCGCGTTAAATCCAAACCAGCCGATATACAGAATCGCAGTACCGGTAAATACCATCGGCAGGTTATGGGGTTTAAATGCTTCTTTCCCAAAGCCGACGCGTTTGCCAATTAAATAAGCCCCCACCAGCCCGGCGATAGCGGCGTTAATATGCACCACCGTACCACCGGCAAAATCCAGCGCGCCGTGAGCAGCCAGCAGGCCGCCGCCCCACACCATGTGCGCAATCGGGATATAAGAGAGCGTGAACCACACCACGACAAAAATCAGTACCGCCGAAAAACGAATACGCTCCGCCAGCGCGCCGACAATCAGCCCGACGGTAATACAGGCGAAAGATCCCTGAAACGCGACATGAATATACTGATAAATCGTCCCCGTTACCGCCGTCAACGCGATATTCTTCAACATCGCCCCATCGGCATTACCGAAGAAATGATTCCCTTCGCCAAAAGCCAGCGAATAGCCGTACACCACCCATAAAATACAGACCAGCGCAAAGGTGACGGTCACTTGCGTTAACATTGACAGCACGTTCTTGGCGCGAATTAATCCGCCGTAAAACAGCGCGATACCTGGTATCGTCATGAACAGCACCAGCGCGGTGCAAATCATCATAAAAGCACTATCCGCTTTATCGGCAACCGCCGGCGCGGCTATCGTTAGCCCAGGCAGCAGCGCCAGTGAAGCCAGTGTGGTTTTTATCATCGCTATCTTCATTTTTTCATTTCCTGTTGCTGTGTGGCGGGTCTTACAGCGCTGCTTCGTCAGCTTCGCCGGTACGAATCCGAATAACGCGCATGAGCTCCGCGACGAAAATTTTGCCGTCGCCAATTTTTCCGGTGTAAGCCGCTTTACTGATGATATCGATCACCTCTTCCAGTTGGTCGTCGGCGATAGCCACATCAATTTTGACCTTCGGCAGGAAATTCACGCTGTACTCCGCGCCGCGATACAGTTCGGCGTGTCCTTTCTGACGGCCAAACCCTTTCACTTCGGTGACGGTCAGTCCCTGAATGCCAATGGAAGAAAGCGCCTCCCGCACATCCTCCAGCTTGAACGGTTTGATAATCACGGTAACCAGCTTCATAGAACCCTCCAGTCAGAATTAGGTAACGGCTGCCGCCGCGCATGGACTTTTCAGAATGGATATTGCAAAGGATGTGCCAGAAGCTGGCTAGCGATGAAAAGCGCGGTTAGCGGCGCGTCTTTATATTGACGCGCCCCAAAATCGAAGCAGGGAAAGAAAAACGCACCACGACGGTGCATGATGGGCAAGGATTTGCCCTGTGGCGCCAAACCTTACGCCGCAGGGCCGGGTTCTTCGTGTACGCTGGCGGCTAACTCCTCGCCAACTAACTGTAATTGATACATTTGCCAGTAGCGCCCTTGCGCCGCCAGCAATTGTTGATGCGTCCCGCGCTCCACCGCCTGGCCGCGATGGAGAACCAGAATGGTATCCGCCTCCACGATTGTCGATAGCCGATGGGCAATAACCACCAGCGTGGTGCGCTCGCGAATCGCCGCCAGCGCCTGCTGTATCGCCTGTTCAGTGCCGGAATCGATGCTGGCCGTCGCTTCATCAAGAATTAATATTTGCGGGGCGTCAACCAGCACGCGCGCCAGCGCCAATAGCTGTTTTTGCCCGACGGACAGCGTATTTCCCTGCTCGCCGAGATGCGTATGCAGTCCGTCGCTCAGGCCGCGCGCCAGGTCTGCCAGTTGTACCGTTTCCAGCGCTTGCCACACCTGCGCCTCGGAGACATCGCGCCCCAGCGTCACATTAGCCAGAAAAGTATCCGCCATCACTACCGGGTCCTGTTGAACCATCGCCACGCCCTGGCGTAAAACGCGATGATTAAGAGAAGAGATCTCTCGCCCATCCAGCCGAATTTCGCCTTGTGTCAGGGGGTAATACCCCATTAATAAGCTGGCGAGCGTGCTCTTCCCGCTGCCGGTGTGCCCCACCAGCGCCACAAAGCTACGGGACGGTACTGATAGCGTAATGTCCTGTAAAACAAGATTATCGTCGCGGTAAGCAAACGACAGATGATCAATATCAATCGCCCCGCTTTGCAACGGTCTGTCGTCGCTGCCATAGCGCTGGCGCGGGCGATCCATCAGTTCAAAAACACGCTCTCCCGCCACCACCGCCTGCTGTAGCATGGATTGCTGGGTGGTCAGTTCAATGAGCGGCTCGTTCAGACGTGACAAATAGCTAATGAACGCATACAGCACCCCGACCTCAATCGTGCCGGCAGACGTAAAGCTGAAAAGCATCAACAGACCGCATAAAATGAGCGCGGAAAAGAGGCTAAGCAGCGGACGCAATAAAAAGCCATCCAAGCGCAGCGTCTGCATCCGCGCCATGTAGTGCGAGCGGCTGGCCTCGCCCATGCGTTCGCCGAAGCGCGCCTGCTGGCGAAACTGCTGGATTACGCTCATCCCGTTGATGATTTCGTTAAAGCCGTCGTTAATATCCGCCAGGTATGCCCGCACGCGGCGTACAATCGGCGTGCTGTAGCGCTGATAAATGATCATCACGGTCAATACCGCCGGAAAAATCAAAATCGCCACCAGCGCCATCCGCCAGTCAAGGCTGAACATAGCGACCAGCATGGCGCCGATCAACGCCGCGCTACGTAATACCGTTGCGACGACCGTGACGTACAGATCGCGGATGACTTCCGTATCGTTGGTCACGCGTGAAATTAATTGTCCGACAGGCTGCGTGTCGAAGGCGCTTAGCGGCTGGCGCAAGGCGGCATCCATGACGTCCGTGCGCAAGGACTGAACTACGCCAACGGCCGCCCGGTTAAATAATAAAGACTGGGCGTAATGCAGACCCGCCGCCAGAAACTGTAGCCCCACATAGGCGGCCGCCAGCCCCGCGACCTTGCCCAACGGTAAATGGTGGCGGGCCACCATGTTATCAATGAAATAGCTGATCAACAGCGGACCGCTAACCTCCGCCGCCGCCGCAATCCACAGCATCATCACCGCGACAGAGAGCGGTTTTCGCCATGGCGAGCCATACGCCAGCAACCGTTTCAGCGTCGGCCATAGCTGTCCAAAACTACGCATTCACCGCCTCCTCGCCGCGTTCCGGGGCGTCATCCAGAGCGGCCTCCAGTTGCTGATAGCGATACATATCGCGATACCAGCCAATCTGCTGCGCCAGTTGATCGTGATCGCCACGCTGAACAACATGACCATGTTGCATAACGATAATTTCATTGGCGTCGGTCAGCGCGGATAAACGATGCGCGCTGATGATGACCGTACGCCCTTCGCCCCACTGGCGCAAATTATGCAAAATCTGATGCTCCGTGCGGCCATCTACTGCTGAGAGCGCATCATCGAGAAGCAGAATTTCCGCATTTAACAGTAGCGCTCTGGCAATCGAGATACGCTGTTTTTGCCCTCCCGATAACATGACGCCACGTTCACCTACCTGCGTGTCGTAGCCCTGAGGCAAACGGAGAATATCCTCATGTACGCTGGCCAAACGCGCCACCTGTTCAATCTCCTCCTGAGTCGCCTCCGGGCGTCCGAGTGCAATATTATTGGCAATAGAGTCCGAGAACAAAAACGGCGTCTGGCTGACGACCGCCAGTCGGCTACGCCAGCTATCCAGTTGCAGATGCGTCAACGGCATGTCATGGAATCGGATCTCTCCCTGCGTCACATCAAAATGGCGCTGGATAAGCGACAAGATTGTGCTTTTCCCCGCGCCGGTCGGACCGCATATCCCCAGCATCTGACCCGGTTTAAGACGAAAGTTCACATTCTCCAGCGCCGGATGCGTCGTTTGCGGATAGCAAAACTCACGAATGGCCGCCGTCAGTTCGCCGCGCCCCGCCGGGACCGGCTCTTCGCCATCCTTAACTACCGGCGCTTCCGCCAGCATGGCGCGGATGCGGCTGTATGCGGCGCTACCCCGCTCTACGATATTAAACATCCAGGCCAGCGCCAGCATCGGCCAAATCATCAACCCCAGATACATCATAAAGCTGGTGAGTTCGCCCAGCGTCAGGCTGCCGTTAACCACCATCCAGCTTCCGCCGCTAATCGCGAGCAGGTTCGCCATGCCAATGGCGATGTAAATGGTTGGATCAAAACGCGCGTCAATACGCGCCACGCGCATATTTTTCTTGCCGGTATCTTCGGCATCCGCCGCAAACAGCGAAGACTGGCGGTCCTCCAGACCAAACGCTTTGATCATGCGGATGCTGGTCAGACTCTCCTGCGTGCGGTCGTTCAGGCTGGAGAAGGCGGCCTGCGCCAGTTTGAAATAATCATGCAGCCGATCGCCGTAACGTTTGATCATCAGCGCCATAATCGGCATCGGCAACAGCGCTAATAGCGTTAGCTGCCAGCTAATTTGCGTCGACATGACAATCAGTACCGCGCAGCCCATTACCAGCGAGTCAACCAGCGTCAGAACGCCCTCGCCCGCTGCAAATACGACGCGATCCACATCATTCGTCGCGCGCGCGATAAGATCGCCCGTCCGATGGCGCTGATAAAATTCAGGATGCTGACGACTCAGCTGGCGATAATAATCTTCACGCAGTTCGACGGCTAATTGATAAGAAGCGCCAAATAGCAGCACGCGCCAGACATAGCGCAACAAATAGACCACTACGGCGATCAGGGCAATGGTGCCAATCCACATCGCTATTCGGCCTGGAGTAAAATGCTGTGCGGTTACGCCATCCACGACAATCCCCACCACTTTGGGCGGGATCAGCTGAAGCATCGCAATAAGCATAAGCAGGGCCACCGCGCCAAGATAGCGACGCCATTCCCGGCGAAAGTACCAGCTTAATTGAGCAAATAATCGCACGCGTTATTTCCTGATATGATTTCCGGCAATACCGGGAGAATTATTCAATGGGCAGAGAGGTGGTGTACTTAATCTGTTCCATCGCAAAACTGGAGGTGACGTCTGACAGTCCTGGGACGCTATTGACCAGACGTTTATAGAAGTCGTCATACCGCTTCATGTCGGCCACCTGAACTCGCATCAGATAGTCGTATTCCCCCGCCATTCGCCAGAAGCCAAGCACTTCCGGCATCTCAGAGACGACGGTCACGAACCGACAGTACCATTCACTGCTGTGGTGCTGCGTTTTTATCAACACAAAAGCGGTTAATCCCAGACCCAGTTTTTCCGGGTCCAGCAGCGCGACCCTGCCAAGCAGGACACCGTCATCTTCGAGGCGTTTAAGCCGCTTCCAGCAAGGCGTTGTCGTCAGATTAACGGCATCCGCCAGCGCCTGCAAAGAGAGGGTACAGTCCTGCTGCAATAAGCAAAGCAGTTTACGGTCAATTTTATCTAACATACCCACTCCACAGAGAATATTTTTCTCCTTACATTGTAATTTAAAGGTCAAATAGCAACAATTTTTTCCGTACTTTTCGCTACTCTTGGCACAAAATGATAAATGGATATTAATGATGAGTAGCAATTGGGTTAAAAATGCCATTAATGAAATTAACGCTGACCACCAGCGCTCGGCGGATACGCATCTTATTCGTTTGCCCCTGTCGGCTTTTCCAGGTATCCAGCTTTACCTGAAAGACGAAAGCACGCATCCCACCGGTAGCCTCAAGCATCGTCTGGCGCGCTCGCTGTTCCTTTATGGGCTGTGCAATGGCTGGATTAAAGAAGGCACTCCGATTATTGAAGCGTCATCAGGCTCAACGGCGATTTCCGAAGCCTGGTTCGCGCGTTTACTGGGACTGCCGTTCATCGCCGTCATGCCCGCCTGTACCGCAAAACGTAAAATCGAACAGATTCAATTTTACGGCGGCCACTGTCATTTTGTGGAGAGCGCCTGCGAAATTTATGCCGCCTCCGAGCGGCTGGCGCATGAACTGAACGGTCACTATATGGACCAGTTTACCTACGCAGAACGAGCTACCGACTGGCGGGGCAACAATAATATTGCCGACAGTATTTTCCGCCAGATGCGCAACGAACCCCATCCGGTACCGCGATTTATCGTCATGAGCGCCGGAACGGGCGGAACCTCTGCGACGATTGGGCGCTATATTCGCTGCCAGGGCTATGATACTCAGCTCATGGTGGTGGATCCGGAAAATTCCGTCTTTTTACCTTACTGGCAGGATCGCGACGCTTCATTACGCAGCCCGGTGGGCAGTAAAATTGAAGGAATTGGTCGTCCGCGAGTAGAGCCTTCTTTTATTCCGGATGTCGTGGATGAGATGCTGCGCGTGCCGGACGCCGCCAGCGTTGCCACCGCACACTGGCTGGAAACGCAGCTAGGCCGTAAAGTCGGCGCCTCTACCGGCACGAATATGTGGGGAGCGCTGCAGCTTGCGGCCCGGATGCGCGAGGCTGGAGAAACCGGCGCTATCGTGACGTTATTGTGCGATAGCGGCGATCGCTATCTGGATACCTATTACCATCCGGCCTGGGTTAGCGACCATATCGGCGATTTGACGCCGTGGTCAGCGGCCATCGCAAAATTACTTACCGGCGACTAGAAACCAAAAAAAAGCCAGACTGAATGTCTGGCTTGCTGGAAGAGATCTCTCATTCGGGGGAATAAGGTAGATGCGGATTGTCCAGCCAATGCGTCAAAAAGTGTGATACCGCTTGATTACCACAATGTCCGATAACCGAAAGGTGTGGCAGCGCGGCGATAAGCTGCGGCATGGCATTGCCCATAATGAGCCCCCGCCCGACGCTGCCCAGCATTTCCCGATCGTTCATCGCGTCGCCAAACGCCATGCAATCTGCCAGTGAAAGCCCTAAATGGTTGCTCAATACCGCCAGCGCCGATCCTTTATTGCACCCCAGCGGTAGCACTTCCAGGCAGTCGACGGCAGAGAAACAGAGATGAGCGCGTTCTTCCAGCGCCTCATTGAGCTGAATGCGCAAACGGATCAGATCGTCATGATCGCCGCAAAAACAGATCTTCGTCACCTGATGGGCCGGAATGCTTTTTATATCGATAACCTGATAACGAAAGCCGCTGTAGACGTGCGCCTGGAGTAGCGCGGGGATCTCCTGGCCTGTAAACCAGCCGTTGTCATTAAACACATGCATACTGGCTCGGGTATCCCAGGCATGATGCATCACCGTATCGGCAACCTGAGGATCGAGATCCTGACGATGCAGCACGTCGCCTTCCAGCGAGTGAATTCGCGTCCCGTTACCGGTAATAAGATAAGCATCCAGTGAAAGCGTCCCCAGAATATGCCGCATCTCCAGCACATGACGACCCGTAGCGAATGTCAGGGTGATATCGCGTTCGCGCAGACGCGACAGCGTGGCGATCGTTTCTCTACCCAAATGGTGATCGGGCATTAATAACGTGCCATCCATATCAAATGCTGCCAGACGGGCCATCTCTTTCTCCACACTGTGACGCGGTTAACTTGTTGTTCAGTATTACCTGAGATATACGGAAGTAATAGTGAACAGATAAAAGGAAGTGTTCCGGGTTTCTATGAGGCTACTGAATCGGCTTAATCAATATCAACGTCTCTGGCAGCCTTCCGCCGGGGAAACGCAGCATGTCACCGTTAGCGAACTGGCCGAACGCTGTTTTTGTAGCGAGCGCCATCTGCGAACGCTGCTGCGTCAGGCCCAGCAGGCGGGTTGGCTAAGATGGGAGGCGCAGTCCGGGCGCGGGAAACGTGGACGACTCCAGTTTCTGGTCACGCCGGAATCGCTCCGCACCGCCATGATGGAACAGGCGCTGGAAAAAGGGCAGCAGCTCAACGTACTGGAACTGGCGCAACTGGCGCCTGGCGAGTTACGGGCGATGCTCCAGCCTTTTATGGGCGGCCAATGGCAAAACGATACGCCGACATTGCGTATTCCCTACTATCGTCCGCTTGATCCGCTGCAACCGGGTTTCCTGCCAGGACGCGCGGAACAGCATCTCGCAGGGCAAGTTTTTTCCGGGTTAACGCGCTTCGACCGCGACAGTCAATATCCTTGCGGGGATTTGGCGCATCACTGGGAGGTTTCCGCCGACGGTTTACGCTGGGATTTTTATATTCGCTCCACGCTGCACTGGCATAATGGCGATGCGGTGGATACCGCGCAGCTACACGAACGCCTGGAAAGGCTGCTTACCCTACCCACGCTAAGCAAATTGTTTATTAGCGTCGCACGGATCGAAGTAACGCATCCTCAGTGCCTGACCTTTCTCCTTCACCGACCTGATTACTGGCTGGCGCATCGTCTGGCGAGCTATTGTAGCGGTCTGGCGCATCCTGACCTGCCGCTTATCGGCACCGGTCCTTTTCGCCTGGCGTTGTTCACGCCGGAACTGGTGCGTCTGGAAAGTCATGATCATTACCACCTCAGCCATCCGCTGCTGAAAGCGATTGAATTCTGGATCACCCCGCAACTGTTTGCCCAGGATCTGGGCACCAGTTGCCGCCATCCGGTGCAGATTGCCATCGGCAAACCGGAAGAGCTGGCGACGCTGAGTCAGGTAAGTAGTGGTATCAGTCTTGGCTTTTGTTATTTAACCCTCAAAAAGGGCTCACGGCTCAACGTACAGCAGGCGCGGCGTCTGATGCATATTATCCATCATACTTCGCTGCTGAAAACCTTGCCGGTAGATGAGAACTTGATTACGCCAAGTCAGGGGCTGCTACCCGGCTGGACAATCCCACAATGGCAGGATGTTGATGAAACGCCATTACCGAAAAAACTTACCCTGGCGTACCACCTTCCCGTAGAGCTGCATACGATGGCGGAACAGCTTCGACATTACCTGGCGACGCTCGGTTGTGAGTTAACGTTGATTTTTCATAATGCCAAAAACTGGGATAACTGCCCTGCGTTGGCGCAAGCGGATCTGATGATGGGCGACAGGCTGATCGGCGAAGCGCCGGAATATACGCTGGAGCAGTGGCTACGTTGCGATCAGATCTGGCCGCATGTCCTGGACGCGCCTGCGTTTTCCCATCTGCAGGCTACGCTTGACGCTCTGCAAATTCAGTCCAATGAAAAGGATCGCCGCGCCGCGCTACAACAAGTTTTTGCCAACCTGATGGATGACGCCACACTTACGCCGCTGTTTAATTATCACTATCGCATCAGCGCCCCACCGGGCGTTAACGGCGTTCGACTCACCCCTCGCGGCTGGTTTGAATTTAGCGAAGCCTGGCTTCCGCCGCCTTCGCCGTGAAGGAGCTGGTCGGGATTATCCGTACGCGTTACCATATTGGTTTACGTCATTGATCAGGATAACTATGAAACGCGCCGTTGTTGTATTTAGTGGAGGTCAGGACTCCACCACTTGTCTGGCGCAAGCGCGGCATCAGTATGATGAAGTGCATTGTGTCACGTTTGATTATGGTCAGCGCCACCGCGCAGAGATTGATGTCGCGCGCGCACTGGCGTTAAAACTTGGCGCACGCGCGCATAAAGTGCTGGATGTCACTTTGCTGAACGAACTGGCGGTCAGTAGCCTGACGCGGGATAGCATTCCGGTGCCGGACTATGAACCGAACGCGGACGGTATCCCCAATACTTTCGTACCGGGACGCAATATTCTCTTTCTGACGCTGGCGGCGATTTACGCTTATCAGGTCAAAGCCGAAGCGGTGATCACCGGCGTTTGCGAGACCGATTTTTCCGGCTACCCAGACTGTCGCGATGAGTTCGTCAAAGCGCTGAATCACGCGGTGAATCTGGGCATGGCGAAAGATATCCGTTTCGAAACGCCCTTAATGTGGATTGATAAAGCTGAAACCTGGGCGCTGGCCGATTATTGGGGTCAACTGGATTTGGTTCGCGAGGAGACGCTGACCTGCTATAACGGCATTAAAGGCGATGGCTGTGGTCATTGCGCGGCCTGTAATCTGCGCGCTAACGGCCTGAATCATTATCTGTCGAATAAAGCGGCGGTGATGGCGGCAATGAAGCAAAAAACCGGGTTAATGTGATTGTTTTGCCGGATGGCGATATTCACCATGGTCAATATCGCCAGGCCGGACAAGTTCAACGCCATCAGACAGCGAGGCGTTATTGCACCATCTGTTCCAGCTTTTCACGCAATTCGCCTTCCAGCGGCAGCGCTTTTTGCGTTTTTAAATCAATACAAACAAACGTGATGAGCGCATCGGCCACCACCTGCCCTTCTGGCTCCAGCGTAATCGTCTGGCTTAATACGCCGCTTTTACCGTTAAGCTGTTGTACCTGGCTGGTCACGGTCAGTAGATCGCTCAATACCGCCGGGCGACGGTAATTTATATTGATGTTTACCACCACAAAGGCAATATTGCGGGCCGTCATCCACTGAAAGCTGTCGCTGTTTTCCAGCCCATCCCAACGGGCCTCTTCCAGAAACTCCAGATAGCGGGCATTATTAACATGTTGATAAACATCAAGATGATATCCACGAACTTTGATTTGTGTTTGCATAGCGCAATAACCTTACGTTGTTGTTATAAGTAAACGACAAGTACAGAGGTCATAACTGGTATGACCTCTACAGTCTGGCAAATTTTGGCCACTGTGCAAGTGATTACAATGTTAAAACTGCCAGATTACGCTCCACCAGCGCGCTTCCCATTCCCGGCACCTGCTTTAAATCATCCACCGTCTTAAAAGGACCATACTCCTCCCGATAGCTCACAATAGCCTGCGCTTTTTTCAGCCCAACGCCGTTCATCACCCGCGCCAGATCCTCCGCAGACGCGGTATTAATGCTCACCCTGGTACCTTCATCATCGCTGGCTTTAGCAGGTAATGCCGCTTTGGCGGAGGATGAAGAAGGCGTATCCGCTTTTGTTTCCACCGCTGCATTTTTTGCGACAGGCGTCGCCGCCAGCGCGCTATGGGCCATGCCCGTGCAGGTTAAAGAAAGTGTAATAAGCAGTGCTTTAATTCCGTGTTTCATACTGTTTTCTCCTTGTTTGTTAACAGTGCAGCCACGATAGCGGGGTGGAGAAAAACGAACAAACGGCAATTCTCAGAAATGGAAAAGGCCGCGAAAGCGGCCTTTGTGGGATACAACATTTTGCAATTTTTTGCGAAGCGCCTCGACGATTACTGCTGTTCCAGAGCGTCGCCGATTTTGATTTTCGCTTCTTTACGCAGATTGCTCATCAGCGCCTCAAAGACAATTTGCGCATTGTTCTGCGTGATGCCCTGCACCATCGCTTTTTTCTGCGCGTCCGGCATGGCGCCCGCTTTCACCTCGTCAAACGCCAGCAGAACAACGTTACCCTGCATATCGTTCGCCACGCCATAAACTGGCTTATCTTTCGTCGGAAGGCTTAACGCAAAGGCCGCCTGACTCACCGGATCCTGACTGGTACGACTTAACGTTTTAGGCTCGCCAAAACTCAGACCCGCCGCTTTCATCGCTTCCGCGCCTTTGCCCGCTTTCAGCTCGACCAGCAGTTTTTCCGCATCCAGCTTCGCCTGTTGTTCCGCTTTGTTATGCTTCACCAGGGCAGTGACCTGTTCTTTCACTTCTGCCAACGGCTTCACGGCTTCAGGTTTATGTTCGCTCACGCGCACAACAAAAGCCCGGTCGCCATCTACGGTGATAATGTCTGAATTCGGCCCCGGCGTACCATTTTCGCCCACCAGACCGCCATTAAAGATAGCATCGGCTACCGGTTTGAAGTTCAGCTCTTCCGGTAAGGTGTCATGACTAAACCAGCCGGTTTCAACCGTTTTTACGCCAGCGACCTGTTCAGCGCCTGTTAACGACTCATTGTCGTTGCTTGCCGCATCGCTCACTTTCTGCTGCAACGCATAGTAAGCATCCAGCGCTTTTTCTTGTTTCACTTTCGCGGCAATGTCGTCGCGAACCTCGCTTAACGGTTTCACTTTGGCAGGCTGAACATCATCCAGACGCGCCACCAGAAAACCGACAGACGACTTAATCACGCCAGATATCTGGCCTTTTTCTTTTAACCCGGCGTTTTTCAGTTCCGGCACCGTGGCAGACTCTTCCAGCCAGCCCATATCGCCGCCATTACGCGCAGAGATGATATCGGTAGATTTCTCTTTCGCCAGCGTGGCGAAATCTTCGCCCTTGTTCAGCGCATCCAGTACCGCTTTCGCATCATCTTCCGTTTTGGTCTGAATAATGCTGTAACGAATGCGCTCCGGCTGAGTAAACTGATCTACATGCTGGTCATAATAGGCCTGAATATCCGCATCGCTGACCGGTGCCTGCATCGTCGCAGCATCCAGCTTGATATAGCTTACGCGGAACTGTTCCGGCGTCATAAAGCGGGCTTTATTCTGATCGTAGTAGCTGGACACTTCCTGATCGGTCACCTGCTGCTTCGCCGCCAGCGCGTTGACATCAATAACGGCTTCACGCACCACGCGCTGTTGAGAGACTAATGCCGCCAGTTCGTCGGTTTCCCCTTTCAGCATAAAATCAGTGCCGGCCACGCCGTTGATCAGTTGCTGAGTGGTAAGCTGGTTACGCAGCGCCTGAGCGTACTGATCGGCCGTCATTCCCATCTGATTCACAATCGCGTTATAGCGGTTGTTGTCAAACTTACCGTCCACCTGAAAAGCGGGAGTGGCGAAAATCGCCTGCTTTACCTGCTCATCGCTGATGCCCAGTTTCAGTTCGCGGGAATATTGATCCAACAGCGCTTCATCTATCAGACGATTCAGCACCTGCTGGCGCAGGCTTTTCATATAACCTTCGTTGGCCGCCAGTTCAGAATACCTGTCGCCCAACTGCTGCTGCATACGGTTACGTTCGTTATTAAACGCATTCTCAAACTGTGCCCGGCTGATTTCCTGGCCATTCACTTTTGCGGCGTAGTTATTGCTTCCGCCAATCAGGTAACCACTAACGCCGGTCAAAATGAACGACACGATAATGATAACGAAAATAATCTTGAGCACGAGACTGTTTGCAGCCGTGCGTAAGCTGTCCATCATGGTGTAACCACACTCCGCTGTAGGTGACTTTACACTTTATCTTTCAGGCAGCTTCTCTGCTGGCAACCGAGTGATTCGCTCAGTTGCCGCGTCGACGCAACCTGAATGATTTGCGTATAGAGACTTCACGCGCATCGCATTTTCTGAACGCGGCGCGCAAAAGCCTATTGTGACAAGAAACGAGGGCAATTGTCAGCCCGCAACGCACAGAAAGTCCCGAATCGTCAATAAAAAAGGCACATCAGTTGATGCGCCCTTGTACTTTTTCACATCCCCCAAGGGGATCACGCTTAGTTTACCGCGTCTTTCAGCGCTTTACCTGCACGGAAACTCGGCACTTTGGCAGCGGCGATGGTGATCTCTTTACCTGTTTGCGGGTTGCGACCAGTACGGGCAGCACGCTCTTTAACAGCGAAAGTACCAAAGCCTACCAGTGCAACGTCATCCCCTTCTTTCAGAGATTCGGTAACAGAAGCAATAATCGCATCTAACGCACGTCCAGCCGCAGCCTTAGAGATATCAGCCCCTGCAGCAATTTTTTCGATCAGTTGAGATTTATTCACTCTTCTCTTCCTCTTTATAATTTATATCGCACCTGAATCCTTCGAAGTACGACCGCGCAGCAGTTATATCAGGCCTGCCACGCCCTTACAACACCCGTTAATGGTGGCAGACCCAATCAACCATCTAAATTAGCTATACAAAAAAAGGCTGGCAAGTCCGAAATAGCCTGCCAGCCCTGTTTTTATTAGCGCTATTTGCGCGGGGTCACTATTTTGCGGTTACAACCTGCATTCCAGACGGTTCGTTTTGCAGAGCAAGCGTCAGAACTTCCTCAATGCGCTTCACAGGATGAATATCCAGATCGGCAATCACGTTGTCCGGAATTTCCTCCAGGTCACGTTTATTCTCGAATGGAATTAAGACCGTTTTAATCCCGCCGCGATGCGCCGCCAACAGTTTTTCTTTCAGGCCGCCGATCGGCAACACCTGACCACGCAGGGTGATCTCACCGGTCATTGCCACATCTGCGCGCACCGGATTACCGGTCAGGCAGGAAACCAGCGCGGTACACATCGCGATACCGGCGCTTGGACCATCTTTCGGCGTTGCGCCTTCCGGCACGTGAACGTGGATATCGCGTTTTTCGTAAAAGTCCGGATTAATACCCAGTTTTTCCGCGCGCGCGCGCACCACAGTCAGCGCCGCCTGAATAGACTCCTGCATCACTTCACCGAGCGAGCCGGTGTAGGTCAACTTGCCTTTGCCCGGTACGCAGGCGGTTTCGATGGTCAACAGATCGCCGCCCACTTCCGTCCACGCCAGCCCCGTCACCTGACCTACGCGGTTTTCGCTATCCGCGCGGCCATAATCAAAGCGCTGCACACCGAGGTAGTCGTGCAGATTATCGCCGTTAATTTCGATATGTTTTAACGACTTATCGAGCAACAGTTGTTTAACCGCTTTGCGGCACAGTTTGGAGATTTCACGCTCCAGGCTACGTACACCCGCTTCACGCGTGTAATAGCGGATAATACCGATAATCGCGCTATCGTCGACCGTCAGTTCGCCTTTCTTCAGCGCGTTACGCTCGATCTGCTTCGGCAGCAGGTGACGTTTAGCAATATTCAGCTTCTCGTCTTCGGTATAACCGGACAGACGGATTACTTCCATACGATCCAGCAGCGGCGCCGGAATGTTCATGGAGTTGGAGGTGGCGACGAACATCACATCGCTGAGATCGTAATCCACTTCCAGGTAATGATCGCTGAACGCCACGTTCTGCTCTGGATCCAGCACTTCCAGCAGTGCGGAAGCCGGATCGCCGCGCATGTCCGAGGACATTTTGTCGATCTCATCGAGCAGGAACAGTGGGTTTTTAACCCCCACTTTGGCCATTTTTTGGATCAGTTTACCCGGCATAGAGCCAATGTAAGTCCGGCGATGACCGCGGATTTCCGCTTCATCACGCACGCCGCCCAGCGCCATACGGATGTATTTACGCCCTGTTGCTTTAGCGATGGACTGGCCCAACGAGGTTTTACCTACCCCCGGCGGTCCCACCAGACACAGGATCGGCCCCTTGATTTTATTTACACGGCTTTGTACCGCGAGATACTCAAGGATGCGGTCTTTCACGCGCTCCAGACCATAATGGTCAGTATCGAGGATTTCCTGCGCCTGACGCAGGTCTTTTTTGACCTTGCTACGCGCATTCCACGGCACCTGCACCATCCAGTCGATGTAGCCGCGCACCACGGTCGCTTCCGCCGACATCGGAGACATCATTTTCAGCTTCTGCAGTTCCGCTTCCGCTTTCTCTTTCGCCTCTTTCGGCATTTTCGCCGCGTCGATTTTACGCTTCAGCGCTTCGTTTTCGTCCGGCGCGTCGTCCATCTCGCCAAGTTCTTTCTGAATCGCTTTCATTTGCTCGTTCAGATAGTACTCGCGCTGGGATTTCTCCATCTGCTTTTTCACGCGGTTGCGAATGCGTTTCTCAACCTGCAGCAGATCGATTTCAGATTCCATCATCGCCATCAGATATTCCAGACGTTCGTTAACGTCGGACATCTCCAGTACGGACTGTTTATCCGCCAGTTTCAGCGGCATATGCGCGGCGATGGTGTCAGCCAGACGTGCGGGGTCGTCAATGCTATTGAGAGACGTCAGCACTTCCGGCGGAATTTTTTTGTTCAGCTTGATGTAGCCTTCGAACTGGCTGATAGCGGTACGCACCAGCACTTCTTGTTCTCGCTCATCAATGGCTGGCGAATCAAGGTACTCCGCCTTTGCGGAGAAATGTTCGCCGTTGTCAGACAGCGCAGAAATACGCGCACGCTGTAACCCCTCGACCAGCACTTTTACGGTGCCGTCAGGCAGTTTCAACATCTGCAAAATAGAGGCCACGGTCCCGACGGTGAAAAGATCGTTTACACCCGGCTCATCCGTTGATGCTTCCTTCTGGGCGACTAGCATGATTTTTTTATCATGGTCCATAGCCGCTTCCAGACAACGGATAGATTTTTCCCGCCCTACAAATAAGGGTATGACCATGTGCGGATAAACCACCACATCGCGCAACGGCAATACGGGGATTTCAATGCGTTCAGAACGCTCAGGATTCATAGAGCTCTCTCTTAGTTTAGTGTCCGCCAGGTAATCAGATAGTATAGCTGTGCTCCATACCACCTATAACATGTACGTCAGTATATGGGGATGTTTCCCACACATTCAACGGCGTGTTTACAGGAAAAACGAAAGGGGAGATAAAATCCCCCCTTTTTTGGCTAACTGATTGTATGAATGTTTAATTATTCGCCAGAAGCCTGCGCTTCCGGTTTGCCGTAAATCAGCAACGGCTTACTCTGACCGTCAATAACGGACTCGTCGATCACCACTTTTTCGACGTCTTCCATAGATGGCAAATCGTACATGGTATCCAGCAGCGCCGCTTCGACGATAGAACGCAGACCACGGGCGCCGGTTTTACGCGCCATTGCTTTCCTGGCGATAGCGTCCAGCGCTTCGTCACGGAATTCCAGATCGACGCCTTCCAGGTTAAACAGCGCCTGATACTGCTTGGTCAGCGCATTTTTCGGCTCTTTCAGGATTTGAATAAGCGCTTCTTCGCTGAGTTCGTTCAGCGTCGCCACCACTGGCAGACGACCGATAAACTCAGGAATCAGACCAAATTTGATCAAATCTTCCGGTTCAACCTGCGACAACAACTCGCCTTCGCTGGCTTTGTCGGATTTCGCTTTCACCGTCGCGCCAAAACCAATGCCGGAGCCGGTTTCAACACGGTTAGCGATCACTTTATCCAGACCGGCAAACGCGCCGCCGCAGATAAACAGAATCTTAGAGGTATCTACCTGTAAGAACTCCTGCTGCGGATGTTTGCGACCGCCCTGCGGTGGAACCGCGGCGACGGTGCCTTCGATCAGTTTCAGCAACGCCTGCTGTACGCCTTCGCCGGAAACGTCGCGGGTAATGGACGGATTGTCTGATTTACGCGAAATCTTATCGATTTCATCAATGTAGACAATCCCACGCTGCGCTTTTTGCACGTCGTAGTCGCATTTCTGCAACAGTTTCTGAATGATATTCTCGACGTCTTCACCCACGTAACCCGCTTCGGTCAGCGTGGTCGCATCCGCCATAGTGAACGGCACATCCAGCAAGCGCGCCAGCGTTTCCGCCAGCAGCGTTTTACCGGAACCGGTCGGTCCAATCAGCAGAATGTTGCTTTTGCCTAACTCGACGCCATTGCTGGTATCGCCGTTACGCAGACGCTTGTAGTGGTTATAGACCGCCACCGCCAGCACTTTTTTCGCCTGCTCCTGGCCGATAACGTAATCGTCCAGGTGAGTACGAATTTCATGCGGCGTCGGCAGCGCACTACGTTCACGGTGCGGAGCAACTTCTTTAATTTCTTCGCGAATAATGTCGTTACATAAATCGACGCATTCGTCGCAGATATACACGGATGGACCGGCAATCAGCTTGCGCACTTCATGCTGGCTTTTGCCGCAAAAAGAGCAGTACAACAATTTGCCCGAGCCATCTTTGCGTTTATCTGTCATGAGTCAAAACCTCTTCTTTGTTCTTTGTGCCGCACACGACGACGCAAATGCCATTCTCAGGCGCAAGCCGCTAATCAGCGTTGTGCCGCCCTTCATTAGTATATACACAAAATCATTCGAGCTACATCAAGGCGGCAACTCAGCGACTCCGCAGCGCTTACATAAGTAAGTCACCGGGAGGCACGCTGGCAGCCAACACCGAGGTAGCGTGAAGGATGAAGTGTATAGCGGCACACTTGCGTCCAGGGCATCAATTACGATGGGTCAAAATTGAGTCAACCAAACCGTACTCTACCGCTTCAGGCGCGGAGAGGAAGCGATCGCGCTCAGTATCACGTTCAATCTGCTCAAGAGATTGACCCGTATGGTGCGCCATAAGTTCATTCATGCGCCCTTTTACTTTCAGAATTTCGCGGGCGTGAATTTCAATATCCGTCGCCTGGCCCTGGTAACCGCCCAGCGGCTGGTGGATCATGACGCGAGAGTTCGGCAAGCAGAAACGTTTGCCTTTCGCCCCGGCAGTCAGCAGAAACGCCCCCATAGAGGCCGCCTGTCCCATACAAATGGTGCTGACGTCTGGCTTAATAAACTGCATGGTGTCATAGATGGACATCCCCGCAGTAATTACGCCGCCAGGAGAATTAATGTACAGATAGATATCTTTTTCCGGGTTTTCCGCTTCCAGGAACAGCATCTGCGCCACGATCAAGTTAGCCATATGGTCTTCGACCTGGCCGGTCAGAAATATGACGCGTTCCTTAAGTAGACGAGAATAGATATCAAAAGAGCGCTCACCGCGTGAGGTCTGTTCAATGACCATCGGCACCAGCGCCATATGAGGGGCCAAATTATCTCGTTCTCCGCTGTATGACATTTCCGTCTCCTGGATAAAAATTGAAAAAATCTGCTGTACTGATTGTAACCTGATGGACGGATTATCAGCCAGTCCCTCTGTAATGGGTACGGCATCGCCATAATTCAAGCATAACAATCTTTTGCTCTAACGCTAACACTGAAACGCGGTTTTCGCACCCTTACCATGCAAAATGCGTGACAAAAAAAACCCGTCACTGAAAGGTGACGGGTTTTTGTGCAAATTTCGTGCTTTTAACGCGAAAAATTACGCCTGCTGGTTCATCAGCTCATTGAAGGAAGTGGCTTTTTCAGACACTTTCGCTTTTGCCAGAACCGCTTCAACAGCCTGTTCTTCCAGAGCGACGTTACGCATATTGTCCATCAGCTCTTTATTTTTGCTGTAGAACTCAATCACTTCTTTCGGATCTTCGTAAGCAGACGCCATCTCTTCGATCAGGCCTTTAACGCGTTCTTCGTCCGCTTTCAGCTCGTTGGTACGAATGACTTCGCCGAGCAGCAGACCGACAACTACACGACGCTTAGCCTGTTCTTCGAACAGTTCGCGCGGCAGCTCCAGAGCCTGTTTCTCGTTACCACCAAAACGCTGCGCAGCCTGACGACGCAGAACGTCGATTTCGCTGTCGATCAGCGCAGCCGGTACGTCGATGTCGTTAGCTTTTACCAGACCTTCGATCGCCTGAGACTTAACGCGGTTACGCACCGCGCCTTTCAGCTCGCGTTCCATGTTTTTACGTACTTCAGCGCGCAGACCGGCTACGGAACCATCTTCAACGCCGAAACGTTTGATGAATTCTTCGGTCAGTTCCGGCAGTTCGCGTTCTTCAACTTTCTTCAGGTTGATAACGAACTTAGCCGCTTTACCTTTCAGGTTTTCAGCGTGGTACTCTTCCGGGAAAGTCACATCGATAGTGAACTCTTCGCCAGCTTTGTGGCCTTTAACGCCGTCTTCAAAGCCCGGAATCATACGACCCTGGCCCATCGCCAGAACGAAATCGGTCGCTTTGCCGCCTTCGAACTCTTCGCCGTCTACAGAGCCGGTGAAGTCGATGGTCACGCGGTCTTCCGCATCAGCAGCGCCGTCTTTTTCTTTCCAGGTCGCCTGCTGCTTACGCAGGGTGTCCAGCATCACATCAACGTCAGCGTCGGTGACTTCAACAACCGGTTTTTCAACTTCGATGGACTCGAGGCCGGTCAGCTCAACTTCCGGATAGACTTCAAACTCGACGGAGTAAGTGAAGTCTTCACCCACTTTGTATTCGCCCGGAACATAGTTCGGCGCGCCTGCCGGGTTAATTTTTTCTTTGATGATCGCGTCAACGAAGTTGCGGCTCATCAGATCGCCCAGCACGTCCTGGCGAACAGAAGCGCCATAACGCTGAGCGACGATATTCATCGGTACTTTGCCTTTACGGAAGCCGTCAATACGTACTTTTTTCGCTACGTTGACCAGCTCGCTTTTTACAGCGGTCTCGATGCTGTCAGCAGCGATTGTAATCGTTACACGGCGGCCAAGGCCCTGAGTGGTTTCAACTGAAACTTGCATCTTGTTACCTCAAAAAATCACAGTGCTCGGTCAACTCTACTCCGCAAGCACGTGCTATTTGCTTCGCGGAACCGGGATGTTCTCATAATCAATCACATTCCCTGTCGTCAGAATCATCCCGAAGACGTTCGTATATAAGACGGCGCATTATAGCGGCATCACTTTTGTGAGTCGAGAACGGTGATTGTGCGATGCTGCGGCGGTTTTCACAATTCTCGGCTAATTTTTGTCTGAATACTGTACGACACGCTCAAAATTCAGACAAAACAAAACGGCCCGCAGGCCGTTTTAACATAATTCTGTAGCAACATACTGGAAAAGCGGAGGTAGTTGCAAATCCGTTTTGCTACGCGATGCTTCCCGCGCCGCGACAAGGAGGCGACGCGAAGATAGTATCCTGCAACCCTTCCCACTCTTTGAGGGTATAAGTATGCAGTGCCAGCGCATGTACGGTTGTGGAAAGTTCCGCCGTTAACGTACCGTAAATCATCCGATGACGATTAAGAAAACGTTCGCCTGTAAAGCGATCGCTCACCAACACGACCTTAAAATGGCTTTCCGATCCTGCAGGAACATTGTGACGATAGCTTTCATCCACAACTTCGAGAAACACGGGGTCGAACGCTGTCCTTAATTTTTCTTCTATTTGCTCACGTATCATCATGAAAATCTCCTCCGACAACGCTGTGATGTCACCCATCCCTTTAAATACTAGCCGCTTTTACCGTTTCCATTACAGCATGACAACAAAAATTTAGCTTTCGTCTGATTATTTCAGCCAAACGTATGAAGTTTACTGCCTTAATCATTCTTTTAGCGCTCAAAATCCCCGCTTGCGCCGTTATCAATAACAAATCGGACATTGCGACGAATTTACCTGCGTTGACCACTTCCCCTCGCCGTTAGCGGTGTTATGATGGCGGGAATTTTTACCTATCACGTTTTAAGCGCCATTGAGAGCCTGAATATGTTAAAAAAACTTCTCTTTCCGTTAGTCGCTCTGTTTATGCTGGCAGGATGCGCCACACCGCCGACGACCATTGACGTCGCGCCGAAGATCACCTTGCCACAGCAGGACCCAAGCCTGATGGGCGTCACCGTTAGCATTACCGGCGCGGACCAACGCCAGGATCAGGCGTTAGCGAAAGTCACGCGTAACAACCAGTTGGTAACGTTAACCGCCTCCCGCGATTTACGCTTCCTGTTACAAGAAGTTCTGGAAAAACAGATGACGGCGCGGGGCTATATGATCGGGCCTAACGGCGCGGTTAATCTGCAGATTATTGTTAACCAACTGTATGCTGATGTTTCCCAGGGCAGCGTGCGCTACAACATCGCGACCAAAGCGGATATCGCGATTATTGCGACCGCGGCAAATGGCAACAAGATGACCAAAAACTATCGCGCCAACTACTCTATTGAAGGGGCGTTCCAGGCCTCTAACCAGAATATTGCCGACGCGGTGAACAGCGTTCTGACCGATACCATCGCTGATATGTCTCAGGACACCAGTATTCACGATTTTATCAAGCAAAATGCCCGTTAATAGCAACAACAAGACCCGGCAGAAGCCGGGTCTGTAGATGCCTATGTCAAGTCAATATTTACGTATTTTCCAGCAACCGCGCTCAGCCATTCTGCTGATATTGGGTTTTGCCTCCGGCCTCCCGCTGGCGCTCACCTCCGGTACGCTACAGGCGTGGATGACCGTCGAGAATATCGATCTTAAAACGATTGGCTTCTTCTCGCTGGTTGGTCAGGCCTATGTGTTTAAGTTTCTCTGGTCCCCGCTGATGGACCGCTACACGCCGCCTTTTTTAGGTCGTCGCCGCGGTTGGTTACTCGCCACGCAACTGTTATTACTGGCGGCGATTGCGGCGATGGGCTTTCTTGAACCCGGTACGCAGCTACGCTGGATGGCGGCGCTGGCGGTGGTGATTGCTTTTTGCTCCGCCTCGCAGGATATCGTGTTCGACGCCTGGAAAACCGATGTTTTACCCGCAGAAGAACGCGGCGCTGGCGCGGCAATCAGCGTGCTTGGCTACCGGTTGGGGATGCTGGTTTCCGGCGGACTGGCGTTATGGCTGGCCGATCGCTGGCTCGGCTGGCAGGGCATGTACTGGCTAATGGCGGCATTGCTGCTCCCCTGCATTATCGCCACCTTACTGGCGCCGGAGCCGACCGAGACCATCCCGTCCCCGAAATCGCTGGAACAGGCCGTCGTCGCGCCGCTACGCGATTTCTTTGGCCGTAATAACGCCTGGCTGATTTTACTGCTCATTGTGCTTTATAAATTAGGTGACGCCTTCGCCATGAGCCTGACCACCACCTTTTTGATTCGCGGCGTCGGCTTTGACGCCGGCGAAGTCGGCGTGGTCAATAAAACGCTGGGCCTGCTGGCAACGATCGTCGGCGCGTTATACGGCGGTATATTAATGCAGCGTCTTTCTCTGTTTCGCGCGCTGCTGATTTTCGGCATTTTGCAAGGCGCGTCCAACGCCGGTTACTGGTTGCTCTCCATTACCGATAAAAACATGTTCAGCATGGGCGCGGCGGTCTTTTTCGAAAATCTGTGCGGCGGGATGGGTACTGCCGCCTTTGTCGCCTTATTAATGACGCTATGTAATAAGTCGTTTTCCGCAACACAGTTTGCCCTACTGTCGGCCCTCTCCGCAGTAGGCCGCGTTTATGTTGGTCCTGTAGCGGGCTGGTTCGTTGAAGCGCACGGCTGGCCGACATTCTACCTCTTCTCAGTTGTCGCCGCCGTTCCCGGGCTGTTACTGTTGCTGGTCTGTCGGCAAACGCTGGAATATAGCTGGCAGAGCGAACGTTTCATTCCCCGCACGCAATACCGTGGCGCCTACAATTTCGCGCTTTCAATCCTGCTCGCGGGCGCCGCTTTGCTGGCGGTCTGGGTACTCCTGCTGACCATGAACGCGGTGGATTACACTAACTTCTTATTCCTGCCCGAATTGCTTGAGACTGCGGTAGCGGTTGCCGTGTGCGGCATTGTCTTTGGCGGGTTGCTGGACTACCTGGCGCTACGAAAAACACGCCTGCTCTAAAACATTATTTGCCGTTGTAATAACGACCCGGAATTATAACGGCTAAATAACCATCAATTGATAAAAAATATATTTGTCTTTTTGTGCGCAACAGAATTTTGGAAATTATTGGTAATTTCTACGCTACCTATTTTCTTTACACGATTCAGCCGATTAAATTTAAATTTCTGCCGTTGATTGTCCTTTTATTGATAATAAATTGTTAAGTAATTGTTTTATTTTTACATTGGTTATACCAATTATCCCTCAACATCCCACTTACAGACCTCATCCGTTATAACGCAAAGTTTCAACAGTGTCTTAAAGTTATTTCGACATACCTGGCAACATATGTGACATGCGCGGCAGAACTTGGTAACACAGAACCAATCATGTTTACAGTAATGTAACCTTACCGTAAAATGCCCCTACACTTTAAACGCCACCAGGTCCCGTGGAATTGAGGTCGTTAAATGAGACTCAGGAAATACAATAAAAGTTTGGGATGGTTGTCATTAATTACAGGCACTGCATTACTCAGTGGCTGTAATTCTGCGCTGCTGGATCCCAAAGGACAGATTGGACTGGAGCAACGTTCGCTGATACTGACGGCATTTGGCCTGATGTTGATCGTCGTTATTCCTGCCATCTTGATGGCTGTTGGTTTCGCCTGGAAGTATCGCGCGAGTAATAAGGATGCGAAGTATAGCCCGAACTGGTCACACTCCAATAAAGTGGAAGCTGTGGTCTGGACGGTGCCTATCTTGATCATCATTTTCCTTGCCGTACTGACCTGGAAAACCACGCACGCGCTTGAACCAAGCAAGCCGCTGGCGCATGACGAAAAACCGATCACCATCGAAGTGGTTTCCATGGACTGGAAATGGTTCTTCATCTATCCGGAGCAGGGTATCGCCACCGTCAACGAGATCGCCTTCCCGGCGAACACGCCGGTTTATTTCAAAGTGACCTCCAACTCCGTGATGAACTCCTTCTTTATTCCGCGTCTGGGTAGCCAGATTTATGCCATGGCCGGTATGCAAACACGTTTGCATCTGATCGCCAACGAACCCGGAACCTACGATGGCATCTCCGCCAGCTATAGCGGACCGGGCTTCTCTGGTATGAAGTTTAAAGCTATCGCCACCAAAGACCGCGCAGAATTCGACCAATGGGTCGCAAAAGCGAAGCAGTCTCCGAACACCATGAATGATATGGCGGCGTTCGAGAAAGTGGCTATGCCAAGCGAGTACAACAAGGTGGAATATTTCTCCAGCGTGAAACCAGATTTGTTCAAGGACGTTATTAACAAATTCATGGACCACGGTAAGAGCATGGACATGACCCAACCTGAAGGTGAGCACAGCTCGCATGAAGGAATGGAAGGTATGGACATGAGCCACGCGGAATCCGCCAACTCCAAGGGTTGAGGAAGATAAGATGTTCGGAAAATTATCACTGGATGCAGTACCGTTCCATGAACCTATCGTCATGGTAACGATCGCTGCAATTATCGTCGGGGGACTGGCGATACTGGCAGCGATTACTTACTTCGGTAAGTGGACCTACCTATGGAAAGAGTGGTTAACGTCGGTTGACCATAAACGCCTCGGCATCATGTATATCATCGTCGCGATTGTGATGCTGTTACGTGGTTTCGCCGATGCCATCATGATGCGTAGCCAGCAGGCGCTTGCCTCCGCAGGCGAAGCGGGTTTTCTACCGCCGCACCACTACGATCAGATCTTTACCGCTCACGGCGTAATCATGATCTTCTTCGTGGCGATGCCCTTCGTTATCGGTCTCATGAACCTGGTGGTTCCGCTGCAGATCGGCGCGCGCGACGTTGCGTTCCCTTTCCTGAACAACCTGAGCTTCTGGTTCACCGTTGTCGGCGTTATCCTGGTTAACCTCTCGCTGGGCGTGGGTGAATTCGCGCAGACAGGGTGGCTGGCTTATCCGCCGCTATCGGGAATAGAGTACAGTCCCAGCGTCGGGGTCGATTACTGGATATGGGCGTTGCAACTCTCGGGAATTGGTACGACGTTAACCGGTATCAACTTCTTCGTGACGATCCTGAAGATGCGTGCGCCGGGTATGACGATGTTCAAGATGCCGGTCTTTACCTGGGCCTCTTTGTGCGCCAACGTACTGATCATCGCCTCTTTCCCGATTCTGACGGTTACCGTCGCGTTGCTGACCCTGGATCGCTATCTGGGCACCCATTTCTTTACCAACGATATGGGCGGCAACATGATGATGTACATCAACCTGATTTGGGCCTGGGGCCATCCGGAAGTGTACATTCTGATTCTGCCGGTCTTCGGGGTATTCTCCGAAATCGCAGCGACCTTCTCGCGTAAACGTCTGTTCGGCTATACCTCGCTGGTTTGGGCGACCGTCTGTATTACCGTACTGTCGTTTATCGTTTGGCTGCACCACTTCTTCACGATGGGCGCGGGCGCGAACGTTAACGCCTTCTTCGGTATCACCACCATGATTATCGCCATCCCGACCGGGGTGAAGATCTTCAACTGGTTGTTCACCATGTATCAGGGCCGTATCGTCTTCCATTCCGCAATGATGTGGACCATCGGCTTTATCGTGACCTTCTCGGTCGGCGGTATGACCGGCGTTCTGCTGGCGGTACCGGGCGCGGACTTCGTCCTGCACAACAGTCTGTTCCTGATTGCGCACTTCCATAACGTGATCATCGGCGGCGTGGTGTTTGGCTGCTTCGCGGGTATGACCTACTGGTGGCCGAAGGCGTTTGGCTTCAAGCTGAACGAAACCTGGGGTAAACGCGCCTTCTGGTTCTGGATTATCGGTTTCTTTGTAGCCTTTATGCCGCTGTACGTACTGGGCTTCATGGGCATGACCCGTCGCCTCAGCCAGCAAATTGATCCGCAGTTCCATACGATGCTGATGGTTGCCGCCGCCGGCGCCGCGCTGATTGCGCTGGGTATCCTGTGCCAACTGATTCAGATCTTCGTTTCTATTCGCGACCGCGATCAGAACCGCGATCTGACCGGCGACCCATGGGGTGGCCGTACGCTGGAGTGGTCAACCTCGTCTCCGCCGCCGTTCTATAACTTTGCCGTTGTGCCGCACGTTCACGAACGTGACGCCTTCTGGGAAATGAAAGAAAAAGGCGAAGCGTACCAACAGCCTGGACAGTATGAAGAGATTCATATGCCGAAAAATAGCGGTGCCGGTATTGTTATCGCCGCCTTCGCGACGGTATTTGGCTTCGCCATGATCTGGCATATCTGGTGGCTGGCGATAGTGGGTTTCGCAGGCATGATCATCAGCTGGATTGTAAAAAGCTTTGATGAAGATGTGGATTACTACGTGCCGGTCCCGGAAGTCGAAAAACTGGAAAACCAGCATTTCGATGAGATTACTAAGGCAGGGCTGAAAAATGGCAACTGATACTTTAACGCACGCGACTGCCCACGCGCACGAACACGGGCACCATGACGCAGGCCAGAACAAAATCTTCGGATTTTGGGTCTACCTGATGAGCGACTGCATTCTGTTCTCTATTCTGTTTGCTACCTATGCCGTTCTGGTGAACGGCACCGCTGGCGGCCCGACAGGTAAGGATATTTTTGAACTGCCGTTCGTTCTGGTTGAAACCTTCCTGCTGTTATTTAGCTCCATTACCTACGGCATGGCGGCGATCGCCATGCACAAGAACAACAAGAGCCAGGTTATCTCCTGGCTGGCGTTGACCTTCTTGTTCGGTGCCGGATTTATCGGGATGGAACTCTATGAATTCCATCACCTGATTGTTAACGGTATGGGTCCGGATCGCAGCGGCTTCCTGTCTGCGTTCTTCGCGCTGGTCGGCACTCACGGTCTGCACGTCACTTCCGGTTTGATCTGGATGGCGGTGCTGATGGTGCAAGTTGCCCGTCGCGGTCTGACCAGCACTAACCGTACCCGCATCATGTGCCTGAGCCTGTTCTGGCACTTCCTGGATGTGATTTGGATTTGCGTATTCACTGTTGTTTATCTGATGGGGGCGATGTAATGAGTCATTCTACCGAGAGCGGCGGCGCATCCCACGGCAGCGTAAAAACGTACATGACCGGCTTTATCCTGTCGGTCATCCTGACGGTTATTCCATTCTGGATGGTGATGACCGGCGCTGCCTCTCCGGCCGTTATTCTGGGATCTATCCTGGCAATGGCAGTGGTGCAGATTCTGGTGCATCTGGTGTGTTTCCTGCACATGAACACCAAATCTGATGAAGGCTGGAACATGACGGCCTTCATCTTTACCGTGCTGATCATCGCCATCCTGGTTGTGGGCTCCATCTGGATTATGTGGAACCTCAACTACAACATGATGATGCACTAAGAGCGGCGAGTATGATGTTTAAGCAATACCTGCAAGTAACGAAACCAGGCATCATCTTTGGCAACCTGATCTCGGTGATCGGGGGATTTCTGCTGGCCTCAAAGGGCAGCATTGACTATCCCCTGTTCATTTATACGCTGGTCGGGGTGTCACTGGTTGTGGCGTCGGGTTGTGTATTTAACAACTACATCGACAGGGATATCGACAGGAAGATGGAAAGGACCAAGAATCGGGTGCTGGTCAAAGGCCTGATTTCTCCTGGCGTCTCGCTGGTATACGCCACCCTGCTGGGTATTGCTGGCTTTATGCTGCTGTGGTTTGGCGCCAATCCTCTGGCCTGCTGGCTGGGGGTGATGGGCTTCGTGGTCTACGTTGGCGTGTACAGCTTGTACATGAAGCGTCACTCCGTCTACGGAACGCTGATTGGTTCTCTCTCCGGCGCAGCGCCGCCGGTGATTGGCTACTGCGCCGTAACGGGCAACTTTGATAGCGGCGCGGCGATCCTGTTGGCTATTTTCAGCCTCTGGCAGATGCCGCACTCTTACGCCATCGCCATTTTCCGCTTTAAGGACTATCAGGCGGCCAATATCCCGGTTCTGCCGGTGGTAAAAGGAATCTCAGTCGCTAAAAACCACATCACGCTGTACATCATTGCGTTTGCCGTTGCAACGCTAATGCTAACGTTGGGCGGTTATGCCGGTTACAAATACCTGGTGGTCGCCGCGGCGGTCAGCGTTTGGTGGCTCGGCATGGCGCTACGCGGTTACAAAGTGGAAGATGATAAGGTCTGGGCGCGTAAGCTGTTCGGCTTCTCTATCATTGCGATTACCGCGCTGAGTATCATGATGTCCGTTGATTTTATGGTGCCGAATTCGCAGAATCTGCTGACTTACGTCTGGTAAGTTCATCGTCACATCTTCTATGCCGGATGGCGGCTTATGCCTTATCCGGCCTACAAAAGCACGTTACCTGTAGGCCGGATAAGAGACGTAAGTATCGCCATCCGGCATTTTTCGTTTAAAATTAAAACTATTTATGAATTTTATTTACTTATCACTGTTAATTTTATATGTGATAAACATAAAATTGATTAGCTTATATACATTATAAGTTATCTTTATCTCAAATGACTCCTGTTTATCGACGAAATGAACGTAAAGTTATTCCACGGCAGAGTTACTATCTCCGTTAATGACTAATCGATACAATTTTAAATTGATAAACAGGAGTTTATTATGAACGATCAAGATGTCTATTTGCTTAATAATGAATCCGGTGCCGATAAGTGCCCATCAGGCAAACTGGCGCTTTATACCAATATCGACTTTAATAAAAGTGAAATGGGTGACATCTTAATTATCTCACCCAATATTTCGCTAAATAAATCTCAGTTAGCAAGTTATGGTTTTATTGTTGGTGAACATGATGGAGTGTCATCCGTAGTCAATAATATGAATCAGAATGCAACTCTAGTTTCTGGACTTTACCTGGATGGAGAAACTCTTGTCGTGAAACCAGGATCGCAGATATCCAGTCTTTTAGATTATCCGCTGGGAAAAGGTAACTGGAACGATGCGGTTAACTCGGTCGTTTCGGCTGACACTCAATCCGTTGACCTGACGATGAATGTGGAAAGTGAGATTTATCTCGAAGAGGAAGAAGAATACTCTGCACTGCTGCAAATTCAAAACAATACCGGTGAGGCGGTCGAGAATGTAACAATGTCAGCCACCTCCAGTAACTCCGCCATTTTTTCAGTCAAACTTGATCCACAAACCCTAAGTATTCCTGGCAATGAAACGGTTAATGTACGTATTCCTGTTGAGGGAAAAAGTCAGGGGCAAGCAACGCTAACGTGTCAACTCACTATGCCAGTAGGTATTATTAACAATGGCAACAATATGACACAAACCACTGTTACCGTAAGCGAGTCTCGCGCATTACAAGTGACCCAAACTTTCGCCGGGGACTGGGCCGATATCTGGCCCAGCACAAATTATATTTATAGTTATAAACTTATTCTCAGCTCTGCTGATACTGAAGTTGATAAATGGGAGCTGTCTTTCTTATTGCCTGAAGGGGCTGAAGTATCCCCTGAATGGTTGGAAACTGAAAGCAGCTGGGTTCAGTTAAATACCGAAAAATCAGTTAATGGCAACGTCTATCTGGATAGTCAACCAGGCCATGTTATCGCTCCAGAGAAAGATATTGAACTGGATATTCAAATTATCTATCCAAATCAATCTACTGATTATCAGACGCTGAAAAACCTACGACTCATGCAGAAAGGTTAATCATCTGCTTACTCGTCAATACAGGTACTTTCATCTTTTCGGGTGAATATGCCTAAACAAAGTTAAGGTATCTGTTGAAGTGAATATTTGCTTATACCCAAAATAATTCGAGTTGCTTAAAGGCGGCAAGGGAGTGAGTCCCCAGGAGCATAGATAACTATGTGACTGGGGTGAGTGAGCGTAGCCAACACATAAGCGACTTGAAGTATGAAGGGTATATATCCTTAGTAAATCGTCACACCTTCTATGCCGGATGGCGGCTTATGCCTTATCCGGCCTACAAAAGCACGTTACCTGTAGGCCGGATAAGCGACGTGAGTATCGCCATCCGGCATTTTTCGTCTCTCGTGGCCTCCCCTCATCACCACAACATTTGTTAATAAAGCGCATATTTACCCAACCAACGTAGCGCTTTACACTAGGTGCGAATTTCATACAGAGGTGGCAATGAACGATTATAAAATGACGCCAGGGGAGTTGCGCGCCACATGGGGTTTAGGGACCGTCTTTTCGTTGCGTATGCTGGGCATGTTTATGGTTCTACCGGTACTGACCACATACGGTATGGCGCTACAGGGCGCCAGCGAAGCATTAATCGGCATTGCGATCGGCATTTACGGGCTGGCGCAGGCTATCTTTCAAATTCCCTTTGGGCTGCTGTCCGACCGCATTGGCCGTAAACCGCTGATTGTCGGCGGACTGGCGGTATTTGTCGCGGGTAGCGTCACTGCCGCACTCTCCCACTCAATCTGGGGCATTATTCTGGGGCGAGCGCTACAGGGGTCCGGCGCCATTGCCGCTGCCGTCATGGCGCTCCTGTCTGACCTGACCCGAGAGCAAAACCGCACCAAAGCGATGGCGTTTATCGGCGTCAGCTTTGGTATCACCTTCGCGATTGCGATGGTATTAGGGCCAATTGTTACCCATAGTCTGGGATTGAACGCGTTGTTCTGGATGATCGCCGCCCTCGCCACCCTGGGCATTCTTCTGACGATCTGGGTGGTTCCCAACAGTACCAACCATGTGCTGAATCGCGAATCCGGGATGGTCAAAGGCAGCTTCAGTAAAGTGCTGGCGGAGCCGAGGCTGCTCAAGCTCAATTTCGGCATTATGTGTCTGCATATTTTATTAATGTCCACCTTTGTCGCCCTGCCCGGCCAGCTTGCCGATGCCGGTTTTCCTGCCGCCGAACACTGGAAGGTGTATCTGGCAACCATGGTGATCGCCTTTGCCGCCGTCGTGCCTTTTATCATCTATGCTGAAGTCAAACGGCGGATGAAGCAGGTATTCCTGTTCTGCGTGGGGCTCATTGTCGTCGCGGAAATCGTGTTGTGGGGAGCGGGCCAGCATTTCTGGGAGCTGGTGATTGGCGTACAACTCTTTTTCCTCGCCTTTAATCTGATGGAGGCGCTGCTGCCTTCGCTTATTAGCAAAGAGTCGCCCGCGGGGTATAAAGGAACGGCGATGGGCGTCTATTCTACCAGTCAGTTTCTTGGCGTGGCGCTTGGCGGTTCGCTGGGCGGCTGGATAGACGGCACGTTTGATGGGCAAACCGTTTTCCTTGCCGGGGCCGTACTGGCGATGGTATGGCTGGCGGTGGCAAGTACCATGAAAGAGCCGCCCTATGTCAGCAGCCTGCGCGTGGAAATTCCAGCGGATATTGTTGCTGACGACAGGCTAAAACAGCGGCTGTTAGCAATGAAAGGCGTAAGCGAAGCGCTGATCGTGGCGGAAGAGCATTCCGCTTACGTCAAAATCGACAGCAAAGTGACCAATCGCTTTGAAGTTGAACAGCTTATCAGCAAAGGATGAATACTGCATTGCCGGATGGCGGCGAGGCTCTATCCGGCATAACAACTTAATCGCGGAAGTTTTTGAACTGGAACGGCTGGCCCAAATCGCCGCCGCGAACCAGCGCCATTACCGATTGCAGATCGTCACGTGATTTGCCCGTCACGCGAATCTCTTCCCCCTGAATTTGCGCCTGCACCTTCAGTTTGCTGTCTTTAATCAGCTTGACGATTTTCTTCTGCACGGTGCTTTCAATGCCCTGCTTCAGCTTCGCTTCCACATACCAGGTTTTACCGCTATGCACGAACTCGTCCGGTACATCCAGCGAAGCGCCTTCAATACCGCGTTTAAGCAGCTTGGCGCGCAGAATATCGAGCAACTGATTGACCTGGAAATCGGACTCGCTCAGCACCTTGATGGTTTTATTGGCATCGTTCAGTTCAATAGTCGCCTCTACGCCACGAAAGTCAAAACGAGACTCAACCTCGCGAACCGCGTTATCCACGCCGTTACGCGCTTCCTGCAGATCAACTTCAGAAACAATATCGAAAGATGGCATCTTTTCTTCTCCCTTCATTTTCGTTGCGTTGCATAATACCTGCAACGAGGCTTAACGAGAAGCTTAGCTGATGACGCTATAATTAGCGCCATAACACCTGGCGCTGTTGCAGGTGAGGAGGAACAATGAAAATTACTGTACTGGGATGCGGAGCCTTAGGACAACTTTGGCTTTCGGCACTGTGCAAACACGGACATGACGTACAGGGCTGGCTACGGGTGCCACAACCTTATTGCAGCGTAAATCTGATCGACACCGATGGTTCCTTTTTCAACGAATCACTGACGGCAAACGATCCAGATTTTTTGGCGAAGAGCGAACTGTTATTAGTCACGCTGAAAGCGTGGCAGGTTTCCGACGCAGTACGAACCCTGGCGTCAACTCTACCGGTGACATCGCCTATCCTGCTCATTCATAATGGAATGGGAACCATAGAAGAACTGCAAAATATCCAACAGCCGATGTTGATGGGGACTATCACCCATGCTGCGCGCCGCGACGGTAATATCATTATTCATGTCGCCAACGGTACTACGCATATTGGCCCGGCGCGCGAGCAAGACGGCGATTACAGTTATCTCGCCGATATCCTGCAGGGGGTACTGCCCGATGTCGCCTGGCATAACAATATCCGCGCAGAGATGTGGCGCAAACTGGCGGTCAACTGTGTTATCAACCCGCTCACCGCGCTTTGGAACTGCCCGAACGGCGAGCTGCGCCATCATACTGATGAAATCAACGCGATTTGCGAAGAGGTCGCCGCCGTGATTGAACGTGAAGGCTACCACACATCGGCAGACGATTTACGCTATTATGTTGAGCAAGTGATTGACAGTACGGCAGAAAACATCTCATCCATGTTGCAGGACGTGCGCGCCATGCGCCATACCGAAATTGACTACATCACCGGTTATTTACTCAAGCGCGCCCGCGTGCACGGTCTCGCCGTTCCGGAAAATAGCCGCCTGTTTGAAATGGTAAAGCGAAAGGAGAGTGAGTATGAGCGCTCAGGCACTGGTATGCCTCGCCCCTGGTAGTGAAGAGACCGAAGCGGTCACCACTATCGATCTGCTGGTTCGCGGCGGAATCCACGTCACTACCGCCAGCGTCGCCAGCGATGGCGGCCTGACGATTGTCTGCTCGCGCGGTGTAAAGCTACTGGCGGATGCGCCGCTGGTTGAAGTTGCCGACGGCGATTATGACATCATCGTGTTGCCCGGCGGAATTAAAGGCGCCGAGTGCTTTCGCGACAGCCCGCTGCTGGTCGAAACCGTAAAACAGTTTCACCGCTCCGGGCGCATTGTCGCAGCCATTTGTGCCGCAGCCGCTACAGTGCTCGTGCCGCACGATATCTTCCCTATCGGCAATATGACCGGTTTTCCGGCGCTGAAAGATAAGATCCCCGCCGAACAGTGGCAGGATAAGCGTGTGGTGTGGGATGCGCGGGTAAAATTATTAACCAGCCAGGGACCGGGTACCGCTATCGATTTTGGTTTGAAAATCATCGACCTGTTGGTTGGTCGTGAAAAAGCGCATGAAGTGGCTTCGCAACTGGTGATGGCGGCGGGGATTTATAACTACTACGAATAAGAATGATTGCCGGATGGCGGCGTAAACACCTTATCCGGCCTACAAATGTGCAAGAACCGTCGGCCCGGTAAGCGTTGCGCCACCGGGCAATACTCAGCTTCCGTGCTGATTAGAACCACGGCGATCCGCTCATCACATTGCTATAAAACAGCATTCTTCCCGCCAGCTCACCGGTCACAATGAAGGCGATCCACGCCCAACTATGCACACCGTAGCGCAAACGAGAAACGCCCCATACCGCGACACAAAGGCTGGCGCATAACTGCCACCAGAGTAACGGGCTTGCAGCATCAGCGCCCGGAACACGGTATCGGACCCACAACGCGCCTGCGCTCAGCACGATGCCAAGCACAATGCCTCCCCGACACAACGCTGAAAACGAGTTATACCAATAACCATACGCCACCGCGACGCACATAAAACCAAGCAGTACCGCCGTGCCCAGGAACCCCACCGGCGTAGCGACCGTGTGCCACAGCGGATGCAGCGCCATCTGATAATAGACTTGCGACGTCACCAGAATAGAAGCCAGCCCCACCAGCGCCGTCACCCCGCCCAAAATGCGCACCAGATAATGATTCGGCTTAAGCCAGCCTAACGCTAACCAGCAAAACATCGCGCCATTCAGCAAAATAAAGGCTACCACTTCCCGGCTAAGCCAGGACTCGCCTAACCCAGCCAGCGAGCGGTATGCGCCAGCAGGTGTCCCCAGATGCACGAGAGAGGCCAGTGAACCTGTCACCGTAACGATCCAGAATAGCAACGCTAACAGGCGGTGCTGTTTTGCACTAAATTTCGCCGAGCTGAAATGCTGACACAGCGTTAACGCCAGCACGCCACCAATTCCCCATTGCGCGAAAACGGTGAAAAAGACCAATGGCAATTCATAGTGTTCCATTTTTCGCTCCTTAGCTCCGCGCCGGAATAATGACGATATTAGGTCCGCTGAGATTGTGATCCGGCAAGCCGTAGCGTTTTTCCAGCACCGTCCACTCCGTAGTGTATTCTTTGCGTAGCTCCTCAATATCACCAAAGCGCAGCACGCCTGCCGGACAGGATTCCACGCAGCGCGGCAGCAATCCTTCATCCAGCCGCTCCGCACACAGATTACACTTACTGGTTTTTCCCTCTTGCGGATCGTAAACCGGCGCGCTCCACGGACAGGCCATGATGCACATCCGGCAGCCAATACAGCGTTCATGATCCTGTACCACAATACCGTCCACCCGCTTGGTATACGTGCCCGCCGGACACACCTTCATACACTGGGGATCGTCACAATGGTTGCAGGACATGCTGATAAACGCCTGCGTGTTGGGTTCATCGGTACGGCATTCGCGCACTCGACGCCATAACACGCCAAGCGGCGTCATATTTTCGGATTTGCAGGCCATGCTACAGGTCTTGCAGCCATAACAGTTCTGCATATCGATAAGAAATCCATATTGCTTCGTCACGATTAAGCCTCCCTTCTCACATCAACCAGTGTGCTGTTACAACAGTGTCCGTTGCTCAATAGCTCCACCTGATCGTTGGTCACATGGCTACTGCTTCCGCCCTGCTGCTCCCACCAGCCATTATCGAGGCTCACCACGCCTTGCTTAATATGCGTTGTGACGTCGGCAATGGCCCGGTGCTCGCCACGATGGTTGAAGACGACGACCCATTCTCCCGCCTTAATCTGGCGCTGACGCGCATCTTCCGGATGGATCATCACGTTAGGGCGATTACGCTGAACTTCCAGAATCCATTCATTCATACCATGACTGGAATGCACGCTACGCGCCAGTTTGCGCTGTACCGCCATCAACGGATATTGGCGGGCAAGTTCTGGCGATCCTTTCACCGACTCGCTGACCTGTTTCCACGTCACTACGGGCAGAAATTGCTTTTTCGCCCACTCCTCAATATAAAAATGGGCCTTGCCAGTAGACGTGCGGAACTGACCATCTTTGAAGGGAACCCAGTCCTCCTCAACGGGACACACCGGTCCTTTCTTCAACATTTCACGGGTGATACCCGATCCTTTAAGACAGGCGTCGATATAGTGCTCGATAGGTTGATTAAACACCTCGCCAAAACCAAAACGTTCAGCCAGACGGGCAAAAATCCAGTAGTCGGGCTTTGCTTCTCCAGGCGGCTCTACCGCTTTTTCCATTAACTGTACATAGTGGCTGCGCACGCCCGCCATTAAACTGACATCTTCAAAAATCGTCGTGACGGGCAGCACCAGATCGGCATACAACGCAGACGAACTCATCAGGTTATCCGCTACCACGACAAACGGTACTTTTTTAAAGGCCTCCCGGACCTGATTAGTATTGGGAAGTTGCGTCATCGCGCCCAGCGTCATGTTCCACCAGAACTTAATAGGATGCGGTTTTTCATTAACGATCCAGTCGCCGATTTTAGGAATGGGAATCGGGGGGATTTTTGCCGCATGGGACGCAGGAGGAATAATCGGCGAAAATTTTGCCATCTGTCTGACGCCGCCAGCATCACAAACGCCCGCGCCACGTTTACCGATATTGCCAGTGATCAATGCCAGGTAAAACTGGCTGGCGGCGACATAGGTGCCAAACTCCGTTCGCTGCGCCCCTGACATATTCTGGATAATCATCGCCGGCTGGGTAGAGGCATAGTCGCGCGCCAGGCGTAACACGGTCTGCGCAGGCACGTCGGTTTCGGTTTCTACTTTCTGCGGCGTCCAGGGTTTCGCCTGTTCCCACACCGCATCCAGCACCGTGGTAAATGCGCTATTGGTCGGCAGCTCCTCGCTGAGCAGTGCCGGAACCACGCCCGCTTCATCATGCCGCTTCAACGTTTTGGTCACGGTATCAAAGACCAGATAGCTATCTTTATCCTGTGGATCGGCGCGCATGAGCTGCTGTTGGTCATCCACCAGATACACCGCGCCCGTATGCGCGCGCAGAAAATCAGCATCGTGCCGCTTTTCCTGCATAATAATGTTAATCATTCCCAGCGCCAGCGCGATATCCGTACCGGGGACAATCGGCACCCACTCGTCCGCTTTGGCTGCGGTTTCATTAAATCGGGGGTCGATAACCACCAGCCGCGCCCCATTACGTTGCGCCTGCGAATAATGTTTAAAATAGGCGTGCATGGTCACTGCCGGGTTATTTCCCCAGCACAGGATATAACGACTTTCGGCTATTGTGTCGCGGGTATCGGCATAGCGTAAACCGACCATCGGCATCATAGCCGCAGTGACGGCGGCGCAGCATAACGATCCGGCATGTTTTGTCGAGCCGCCCAGATAATCAAAAAATGCCTTACCCATATCATTCTTGATGGAGTCCATGTTCCCTGATGCGGCAGTCAGTAATAAACCTTTGTTGCCGTCCGTAGCGAGGGTTTCGCGAATTTTCTCCTCAATTAAATCCAGCGCCGCATTCCAGGTAATCGGTTTAAATTTGCCTTCGCCTTTTTCTCCCGTCCGCAGCAAAGGTTGTGTCAGACGTAACGGGTGGTACACCCATTTCGTGCGGCTAATTCCGCGCAAACAGCACTTCACGTTGAAACCTTTCGTCGCTTCGATTTTCATTAAGCGATCTTTCCATACGTAAGCGGTGAGATTGCAGTGCAGACACTCCATGGCACAGGTCGACTGAAATGTGCGGTAATCCGACGCCTTCAGGCGAAAACGCGGCAGCGGCGTACCGTTAGCCTGCCGTAACGTTAGAAAACTCGCGCTCAACGAGGCCAGCCCCACGACTCCCAACCCTTTCAATAAGGTTCTTCTTTTTAAACGAATATGACGTAATGCTTCCATGATTCAATCTCCAGAATGTTCACTATTAGTGAACTAAAGCACACCATTGATTAACTTGAGATGTATCAAGATCTAATCACTTAGTGGTAGATCTTTTTAAAAGGCAAAAGCAGTCATGATTTCCCGCACGATGGTATAATTGCGGGGAATTTGAGAAGAGAAAAAATATGGCTGAAATATCTCAAGGCGTGAATTCGGTTGATATCGCCGTTAACATTCTGACTTTTGTTGCCAGCCAGAACGGTCAGGCCAGGGCTATTGATATCGCGACAGGCTGTAACCTGTCTAAAAGCCGCTTACATAAATATCTGGTCTCTCTGTGTCGTACTGGCATGTTATGCCAAAATGAGAAAGGGCTTTATTTGTTGGGCGCAACGCTACGCCAACTGGTAGAAAGTCGTTCATTTGAACACGATCCGATCCGCGACCTTAACAACGTATTGATCACGTTTCGCGATACCTTTAATCACTCCACCGGCGTTGTGGTGGCGACGGATGCCGGGTTAGTGCTTAAACATTATCATCGCAGCTTCCGTAACGTTGATATCGATTTTCTTCCCAATACGCCGGTTCCGCTCCACGCCAGCGCCGCAGGGCAAATATGGATGAGTTTTTCCGGCTTTGAGGCGCAAGACAAAACGCAAGCAGAGCTGATTAGCCAGGCAAAAATGAAGGGTTATGCGGTTCGCTACAATCCAACGCAAGGGATCCCTGGCGCGCAGTCTATTGCCTGCCCGCTTCTGGATAGTAAAGAGAAGTTAATTGCGATTGCGGTGACGATGGGATTTTTTAGCACAGAAGCCATTCCAGATATCGCCAGCCAGCTACTACACGCGCTCGCCCCTCTGCATTAACGGGAGGCGCTTTGCCCCGGCGCGTATCGGTCCGGGGCAAATGGTCATTACGGGCGATACACCTTCACATTGGCAAACCCCTGCTCGCGCAGATAGAGCGCCTGCAGGCGACTCATTACGCCGCGTTCGCACCATAGCAGCCAGGTTTTGCTCTGATCGAGATCGCCAAATTTAGTGCTCAGCTTGTAGAAAGGCAGCGAAACCACGTCGACGCCTTCCACTTTCAGCGGCTTGTCATCCTGCTCATCGATAGAACGGATATCCAGAATCACATCGTTGGCGCCAAAACCGCTCACGGTTTCTACTTCCACCACCTCCTGCTGGGTCTGCTGGGCGATTTCACGAATATCGACGTTGTTCGCTTCTTCTACCACCTTATCGAGAATACTGAAGTCGAAATTTTCTTCTTCGGCTTCAATTTTCGCTTTAATGGCTTTCACCGTCGGACTTTTTGAAATCACGCCACAGTATTCCGGCATCGTACGGGCAAAATCTTCCGTACCAATCTGGCGCGCCAGGTTGATAATGTGCTCTTTATCGTAAGAGATCAGCGGGCGCAAGATCAGCGTGTCAGACACGTTATCGATCAAGCGCAAGTTGGTTAGCGTCTGGCTAGACACCTGGCCCAGCGCTTCGCCGGTCACCAGCGCCTGTACGCCGTAACGTTCCGCCACTTTCGACGCCGCGCGTACCATCATACGTTTGAGCACCACGCCCATCTGGCCGTCGTCAACTTTCTCCAGAATCTCGCCGACCACCGGTTCGAAGTTAATCGCCACAAAACGCACGCGATGGGAGCTGCCAAAGCGGTTCCACAGGTAATGCGCCACCTGGCGAACGCCGATTTCATGCGCCGCGCCGCCAAGGTTAAAGAAGCAGTAGTGTACGCGACAGCCGCGACGCATCAGCATATAGCTGGAGACGCCGGAGTCAAAACCGCCGGAGATCAGCGACAGCACATCTTCCTGGGTGCCAATCGGGAAACCGCCAATACCTTCATAACGCCCTTTGATCAGCAGCAGGCGATCATCTTCCACTTCCAGATGCACCGTCACATCCGGGTTAGTGAGCTTCACGCGCGCCGATTCAATATGCTGATTTAATCCGCCGCCGACATAGCGCTCCACCTCAATGGAGCTAAACTCATGCTTACCGCGACGTTTTACGCGCACGCAGAAGGTTTTGCCTTCAAGCTGCTCGCGATACTGCGCCAACGCTTTCTCGAAAATGTCGTGCATATCGGTGAACGGCACATCTTCGACTTCAAGAATATGGTGAATTCCCGGAATGCGGGTCAGCGCGTCGCGAATCGCCAGACGCTGGTTTTCATCTTTGGCGCGAACTTCAATGTTATCCCAGTGACGGACAACCGCGAGGGTCTCGTCGTAGTGCTTTAAAACGTTACGGATGTTCCCGGTTAAAATTTTTATAAAGCGCAAACGCACAGATTGGCTTTTGATAGTGATTTCCGGGAACAATTTAATGATAAACTTCATGGCGGCAATGGTTCTTTAGCAAGCTATCTAAGGCTTGTCGTGGAGAAATAGTACAGCAGCCCATATCTACGGCTGCATCCAGGCGCGGAAGTATATCACTATCACGGACATCTTGCGCATTTCCCCTTACCATTGCGCGTTATTTGCTTATCAGTGTGAGTCCGTTACCATAGACTTGTGCTGCCATTACAGAGAGTCAAACAGTCATCATGCCGAAGAAAAATGAGGCGCCCGCCAGCTTTGAAACTGCGCTGAGCGAGCTGGAACATATTGTTACCCGCCTGGAAAGCGGCGATTTGCCGCTGGAAGACGCGCTGAATGAATTCGAGCGCGGCGTACAACTGGCGCGTCAGGGGCAGGCAAAACTGCAGCAGGCGGAACAGCGCGTGCAAATTTTGCTGTCTGATAATGAAGAGGCTTCACCTGAGCCTTTTATCGCGGATAATGAGTAAATGGACTTTACGCAGCAGCTACAGGCTTGCGTAACGCAAGCGAATCAGGCGCTGAGCCGTTTTATCGCACCACTGCCCTTTCAGAACACTCCCGTGGTCGAAGCCATGCAGTATGGCGCATTATTAGGCGGTAAACGCCTGCGGCCATTTCTGGTTTACGCCACCGGTCAAATGTTTGGCGTCAGTACGGCAACGCTGGATGCGCCAGCTGCGGCGGTCGAATGCATTCATGCCTATTCGCTGATCCATGACGACCTGCCAGCAATGGACGATGACGATTTGCGTCGCGGCCTGCCGACTTGCCATATTAAATTTGGCGAAGCCAACGCAATCCTGGCGGGAGACGCGTTGCAGACGCTGGCGTTTGCCATTATCAGCGACGCGCCGATGCCGGAAGTCGCCGATCGCGATCGTATCGCGATGATCGCCGAACTGGCAAACGCCAGCGGCATCGCCGGTATGTGCGGCGGTCAGGCATTGGATCTGGCGGCAGAAGGCCAGCGGATCACTCTGGACGCGCTGGAACGCATTCATCGCCATAAGACCGGCGCGCTCATTCGCGCCGCCGTTAGACTTGGCGCGTTGAGCGCGGGCGATAAAGGACGGAATACTCTGCCGATACTTGACCGCTATGCAGAGAGTATCGGCCTTGCCTTCCAGGTTCAGGATGACATTCTGGATGTGGTGGGCGATACTGCAACGTTAGGTAAACGTCAGGGCGCAGACCAGCAGCTTGGCAAAAGTACCTACCCTGCACTTCTGGGTCTTGAGCAAGCCCGGAATAAAGCCCGGGACCTGATAGAGGACGCCCGTCAGTCGTTACATCAGCTGGCCGCGCAATCACTGGACACCTCGGCACTGGAAGCGCTAGCGAACTACATAATCCAGCGTGATAAATAAACCCCATATCCAATGAGCTTGCGATGAGTTTTGATATAGCCAAATACCCTACCCTGGCATTGGTCGACTCCACCCAGGAGTTACGACTGTTACCGAAAGAGAGTCTGCCGAAACTCTGCGACGAGCTACGCCGCTACTTACTCGACAGCGTAAGCCGTTCCAGCGGGCACTTCGCTTCCGGGCTGGGCACGGTAGAACTTACCGTGGCGCTGCATTATGTCTACAACACCCCGTTTGACCAGCTAATCTGGGATGTTGGACACCAGGCTTATCCACATAAAATCCTTACCGGTCGTCGCGACAAAATCGGCACCATTCGCCAGAAAGGCGGTCTGCACCCGTTCCCGTGGCGCGGAGAAAGCGAATACGATGTGCTGAGCGTTGGGCATTCCTCCACCTCCATCAGCGCCGGTATCGGTATTGCCGTGGCGGCGGAGAAAGAAGGCAAAGATCGCCGCACCGTCTGTGTGATCGGCGACGGCGCCATCACCGCCGGTATGGCGTTTGAAGCAATGAATCACGCAGGCGATATCCGGCCCGACATGCTGGTCATTCTGAACGACAATGAAATGTCGATTTCGGAAAACGTCGGCGCGCTCAACAACCATCTGGCGCAGCTACTTTCCGGTAAGCTTTACTCTTCTCTGCGCGAAGGCGGAAAAAAGGTCTTCTCCGGCGTACCGCCAATTAAAGAACTGCTCAAGCGTACCGAAGAACATATTAAAGGCATGGTTGTGCCGGGAACACTGTTCGAAGAGCTGGGCTTTAACTACATCGGGCCGGTCGATGGTCACGATGTCATGGGGCTTATCAGCACATTGAAAAACATGCGCGACCTGAAAGGCCCGCAGTTCCTGCATATCATGACCAAAAAAGGCCGCGGCTATGAGCCCGCGGAAAAAGATCCGATCACTTTCCATGCGGTGCCTAAATTTGATCCTTCCAGCGGATGTTTGCCGAAAAGCAGCGGCGGTCTGCCCGGTTATTCAAAAATCTTCGGTGACTGGCTGTGTGAAACCGCCGCCAAAGACAGCAAGCTGATGGCGATCACCCCGGCAATGCGCGAAGGTTCCGGCATGGTGGAATTTTCACGTAAATTCCCGGATCGCTATTTTGACGTCGCCATCGCCGAGCAGCATGCCGTCACCTTCGCCGCAGGTCTGGCGATTGGCGGCTATAAGCCCGTCGTGGCGATCTACTCTACTTTCCTGCAACGCGCCTACGATCAGGTCATCCATGACGTCGCTATCCAGAAACTACCGGTCATGTTCGCCATCGATCGCGCCGGTATCGTTGGCGCGGATGGGCAAACGCACCAGGGCGCGTTCGATCTCTCCTATCTGCGCTGCATCCCGGATATGGTGATCATGACGCCAAGCGACGAAAACGAATGTCGCCAGATGTTATTTACCGGGTATCACTATAACGACGGCCCGACGGCAGTACGTTATCCACGCGGTAATGCGCAGGGCGTGGCGCTAACCCCGCTGGAAAAACTGCCTATTGGTAAAGGCCTTGTGAAGCGTCATGGCGAAAAACTGGCGATTCTGAACTTTGGCACCTTAATGCCTGAGGCGGCGAAAGTCGCCGAAGCGTTGAACGCCACGCTGGTCGACATGCGCTTTGTTAAGCCGCTGGACGACACGCTAATTCTGGAGATGGCCGCGCAGCATGACGCGCTAGTGACGCTGGAAGAAAACGCCATTATGGGCGGCGCTGGCAGCGGCGTAAACGAAGTGCTAATGGCCCATCGTAAACCTGTACCTGTGCTGAATATCGGTCTTCCGGATTTCTTTATCCCGCAAGGAACGCAGGAAGAAGCCCGCGCGGAACTGGGGCTTGACGCCGCAGGCATTGAAGCCAAAATCAAGGCCTGGCTGGCATAATCTCCTCTTTGCTCCTGCTATGCTTGAAGAGTGACGGGTATAACAGGAGCGGAGTCATGCAATACAACACGTTAGGAAATACCGATCTTCGGGTGTCCCGCCTTTGTCTGGGCTGTATGACATTCGGCGAGCCGAGTCGCGGCAATCACGCCTGGACGCTTCCCGAAGAGAGCAGCCGTCCCATCATCAAGCGCGCCCTTGAGGGCGGCATTAACTTTTTTGATACCGCCAACAGCTACTCCGACGGCAGCAGCGAAGAGATTGTCGGCCGCGCGCTGCGTGATTTCGCCCGGCGCGACGAGGTGGTGGTAGCGACGAAAGTCTTCCATCGCGTCGGCGATCTGCCGGAAGGATTGTCCCGCGCGCAAATCCTGCGCTCTATTGACGATAGCCTCGCCCGTCTGGGAATGGAGTATGTCGATATCCTGCAAATCCACCGCTGGGATTACACCACGCCGATAGAAGAGACTCTGGAAGCGCTAAACGACGTGGTGAAGGCGGGTAAAGCCCGCTATATCGGCGCTTCCTCAATGCACGCCTCACAATTTGCCCAGGCGCTGGCGCTACAAAAACAACACGGCTGGGCACCGTTTGTCACCATGCAGGATCACTATAACCTGATCTACCGCGAGGAAGAGCGTGAGATGCTACCGCTGTGCTGGCAGGAAGGCGTCGCCGTGATTCCGTGGAGTCCGCTGGCGCGCGGGCGCTTAACTCGCCCCTGGGGAGAAACCACGGCCCGGCGGGTCTCGGATGACGTGGGCAAAAATTTATACAATGAAAGCGATAAAAATGATGCGCAAATAGCGGAACGGTTGGCTGGCGTCAGCGAGGCGCTTGGCGCAACGCGAGCGCAGGTCGCGCTGGCCTGGTTGCTCAGCAAACGAGGCGTCGCCGCGCCGATTATCGGCACTTCGCGTGAAGAGCAGTTAGATGAGTTGCTGAATGCCGTTGATTTAACGCTCAAACCGGAGCAGATTGCTGAACTCGAAACGCCGTACAAACAACATCCGGTGGTGGGATTTAAATAATCTGCCATTGCCCGATGGCGCGGCGCTTATCGGGCCTGCGAAATCGACATATTGTTCGGGGATAGGCCGGATAAGGCGTTTACGCCGCCATCCGGCAAACCCTTTAAATAATACCGAGCGGCCAGTGATGACCGATAAAATACAGTATGCCGGCGGATATCACCCCGGCGACGATATCATCGATCATAATCCCCATGCCGCCGTGTACGTTGCGATCAAACCAACGGATCGGCCAGGGTTTCCACATATCCAGAATGCGGAAAATAACGAACCCGGCAGCCACCCACTGCCAGTCCGTCGTCGGCAACGCCATTAGCGTTATCCACATACCGATAAATTCATCCCAGACAATACTGCCGTGGTCGTGTACGCCCATATCTTTCGCCGTCTGATGGCAAAGATAAACGCCAATGCAGATCCCAAACATCACGACCAGCGAATAAAGCTGCCACGGCAGAAACGTCATCAAATACCAGAAGGGGATCGCCGCCAGCGAGCCCATCGTGCCCGGCACCACGGGGCTCAGCCCGCTGCCAAAGCCGGTAGCGAGCAGGTGCCACGGGTTGCGCAAATTCAGGCGGCTTTTCGCAACATCTTTATGGCGTGGCAAAATGGTCATATCCTTTCCAGTCAAAGGTGACAGGCATTCCGTCACGTACAAAATTCAGCCCTTCAATATCTGCGCTCATTTGACCTATGCAGGTAAAGGGAACACCCAGTTGACCAATGGCGACATCCAGCGCGCCACGGTTCAGTTCCGGCACTGTAAAGCACAGCTCATAGTCTTCGCCGCCGGAAAGCGCCCAACGCAGCGCCTGCCCGTCATCAACATGGCGCATCATCGCATCGGATTTTGGCAGCGCATCAACATCTACTCTTGCTCCACAGCCGCTGGCCTTGACGATATGCCCCAGATCGGAAATCAAACCATCGGAGAGATCGATAGCCGCGCTGGCGATATCACGCAGCGCCTGGCCGTGTAAAATACGCGGCGTCGGGCGTAAATGCCGTTGAATTAAATAGTGAGCGTCTGTCTCCTCCGACACCTGTAGCCGGTTTTGCAAAACCGCCAGCCCGGCAGCGCTGTCGCCCGGCGTACCGGTGACATAAATCCAGTCGCCCGGCTTCGCGCCAGATCGCTTGAGCGCGCGCCCTGCCGGGATATAACCGTGGATACCCAGCGTCATCGACAGCGGTCCACGCGTGGTGTCGCCGCCAATGAGCTGCATATCGTAGTAATTCAATAGCGCAAACAGACTGTCGCTAAAAGCTTCCAGCCACGGCTCATCCACTTCCGGCAACGTTAACGCCAGCGTTAACCAGGCCGGGTCGGCCCCCATCGCGGCCAGATCGCTTAAATTCACCGCCAACGCTTTATAAGCCAGATCGGCAGGATCGATATCAGGGAGGAAGTGGTTGCCCGCCACCAGCGTATCGGTACTGATCGCCAGGGTCTGCTTTTCAGGAATATTCAGGAGCGCGCAATCGTCGCCAATACCGGTTTCAACATCAAGACGAGAGCTTCTTACACGGTCAAAATAACGGGCAATCAGGGAAAACTCGCCACATGCCATACGTTATGCCTCAGCAGAAAAAAAGAAAAGGCCGGAGACGGCGGGTATCGATCGCCCGCTATCTTTCCGGCCTGTGAATCACTTTTTGTTGGGACGAATCACCGGAGCTGCTTTATCCAGTACGCCGTTGACGAATTTGTGGCTGTCTTCAGCGCCAAAGGTTTTCGCCAGTTCAATCGCTTCGTTGATGGCCACTTTATAAGGCACATCGCTGCGTTTTGACAGCTCAAACAACGCAATACGCAGCACGGCTTTTTCAACCTGTCCCAGCTCTTCAAGCAGGCGGGACAGATACGGTTTCATTAAACCATCCAGGTACGCGCTGTTAGTCGCCACCCCGGATAGCAGTTCACGGAAATAGAGAACGTCGACGTCTTTTACGTCCTGTTCCGCCAGGAACTGGTATTCAACATCAGCGATGTCGTTCTGGGACAACTGCCAGGAGTAAAGCGCCTGGACGGCACACTCACGGGCGCGGCGACGAGCAGCAGGTTTCACGGAATTCCCCTTACAAAAAATCAGGCCTTAATGGCTTTCAATACATTAATCATTTCAAGCGCGGTCAGCGCAGCTTCTGCGCCTTTATTACCGGCTTTTGTACCAGCACGTTCGATGGCTTGTTCAATACTCTCGGTGGTCAGAACACCAAAGGCTACCGGCACGCCGCTGTCCTGGGCAACGCTTGCCAGGCCATTGCTGGCGCCGCCTGCCACATATTCAAAGTGCGCAGTCCCCCCGCGAATCACGGTTCCCAGCGCAACCACGGCGTCATATTTACCGCTTTTCGCCAGCGCATCGGTCGCCAGCGGCAGTTCATAGGCGCCAGGCACCCACACTACGGTAATATTATCATCTTTTACCTGACCAATACGCGTCAGGGCATCAACCGCGCCATCCAGCAGGCTGTCGTTGATAAACTGATTGAAACGCGCAATAGTGATGGCGACGCGAGCGTCAGGGGCTGCAACGTTAGCTTTAATAATGTTCATATTCTCTCTTCCAGGGTTCATTTGGCCCCGCAGGGGGGCGGATTTTATCATAATAATTTGAGCGCTGCTCCCCTTTCGACGGGAGAACTCATGCGCTCACCATATGCAGGCAAACATCCGGGCCGACATGGCGTATTTCGCTGAAGGTAAATTGCGGCGCGTCGGCGAGCTTCTCAAGCCCCGGCAATTCGCATAATCCCCGCGCCTGGGTTCCCAACAATTTAGGCGCGACATAGACAATCAGTTCATCCACCAGCCCGGCTTGCAGCAACGCGCCCGCCAGTCCCGGTCCGGCTTCAACCCATATGCTATTAATCTGCTGCCTGCCTAACTGCATCATCAGCACAACCAGATCCAAATGTCCGTTGTGCGCCGGCACGCTGATAGTACGAACCGCATCGGGCCACGCGCGGCTATCTTCCTGGGTACGCGCGATCCACGTTTCGCCAGGCTGCTGCACAATACGATGCGCAGGCGTTACCCGGTTTTGGCTGTCGATAACAATTCGCACCGGCTGGCGCAGATTTTCCTGCGGGTAAGACGCCTGCGTAGAAGCGTCTAGCTCCGCCCAACGCACCGTCAAGGCCGGATCGTCAGCCAATACCGTCGCGCTACTGGTTAAAATAGCGTGACTTTGCGCACGCAAGCGCTGAACGTCGCGCCGGGCCTGCGGCGAGGTGATCCACTGGCTTTCGCCGCTGGCCATCGCCGTCCGTCCATCCACGGAGGCACCCAGTTTAAGCTGAAGATAAGGGAATCCGGTACGCATCCGCTTGAGGAAGCCTTTATTGAGCGCCTCCGCTTCACTCATCATTAACCCGTGGCTGACCGCAATACCCGCCTGTTGCAGGCGATACAGCCCGCGCCCGGCGACCTGTGGATTTGGGTCCTGCATCGCGGCGACCACGCGCGCGACGCCGGCCGCAATCAGCGCATCGCAACATGGCGGCGTTCGCCCATGATGGCTACAGGGTTCAAGCGTGACATAGGCGGTTGCGCCTTTGGCTTTTGTGCCCGCCATCCGCAGCGCATGGACCTCGGCGTGCGGCTCTCCGGCGCGCTGGTGATAACCTTCGCCGACGATGTCGCCATTGTTAACAATGACACAGCCGACATTAGGGTTGGGGTGAGTGGTGAAACGTCCACGCTGCGCCAGTTTGAGCGCTCGCGCCATGTAAAACTCATCCTGCATGGCTTAGTCCTGTAGGCGAGCGATTTCTTCGCCAAAGTCTTTGATATCTTCGAAACTGCGATAGACGGAGGCAAAGCGAATATACGCGACTTTATCGAGTTTTTTCAGTTGCTCCATGACCAGGTTGCCAATCATCTTGCTGGGAACTTCACGCTCGCCAGTGGCACGTAATTGTGACTTAATATGATTCAATGCCATTTCAACATCGTCTGCGCTGACGGGTCTTTTTTCCAGCGCTCTCAACATGCCGCTACGCAGCTTATCCTCATTAAAGGGTTCGCGCACATCGTTGCTTTTTATCACGCGCGGCATGACCAGTTCAGCCACTTCAAAGGTCGTAAAGCGTTCATTACACACCAGGCACTGCCGACGGCGGCGCACGGACGAGCCCTCGCCTACAAGACGAGAGTCAATGACTTTGGTATCTACGGCGAAACAAAATGGGCAATGCATACGGCGTCCTGACCAGATGATTTAGAAAACACTATTTTACCCTGAACTGGCGCGACAACAAAGGCGGAGCGCTTTTGAGATAAAGGATCGGTGCCTTTATGCGTATAGCGCACTACCATTACGCTATCGTACCATGAAGGAAATGATCGACATGACAAGACGTTACCTAAGAATTCTCCTGGTGGGAAGTCTCTTGAGCCTGACCGCCTGCGCGCCGCAGAGCGAAGTTCGCCAGATGCATCAAAGCATTAGCACCCTGAATAAAGAGATGACCCAACTGAATCAGGAAACGGTAAAAATTACCCAACAAAATAAGCTGAATGCGGAGTCAACCCGCGGCGTCTATTTGTTGCCTGGCGCCAATACGCCTGCCCGGCTGGAGAGTCAGATCGGTACGCTACGTATGACATTGCTGGAGATTACGCCTGTCGCAGACGGCGCTCACGCAACGTTACGCATTCAGGGCGAGTCCCGCGATCCGCTGCCGGCATTCAGCGCTACCGTAGAGTACGGGCAAATTCAGGGCACTACGGAGAACTATCAAGAGGTGAATGCACAGAGCCTTCTGGTAAATGCGCCTGCCAGCTTGCTGGCGCCCAGTGATGTCAATATTTCGTTACCGTTGAAGGGGATCACTCCGGCGCAGTTAGGCTTCATTCGCATCCATGATATTCAGCCTGTTAATCAATAAACGTTCTGGCGGAGCGTTTTGTGCGTTCCGCAACATCCCCCGCGCGACTTTTGTTGCCCTACTGACATTTCCGTCATTTATAACATAGATTGGTAATATTCATGAAAGACAGTACTGTCGCCGCACCTAAAATGCGCAAACGTGAACGCAATCGATTACGTAAATGATAGATATGTGAAACAAGACATATTTTTGTGAGCAATGATTTTTATAATAGGCTCCGCAGAAACACGAAATATTTAGAAACGCAAATTGCGTTCTTTTCACTCCCGTAAGGGATTTCAAACAGTGGCATACATATGAAAAAAACTTTACTCGCAGTCAGCGCAGCGCTGGCGCTCACCTCATCTTTTACTGCTAACGCAGCAGAAAATGATCAGCCGCAGTATTTGTCCGACTGGTGGCACCAGAGCGTAAACGTGGTAGGCAGCTACCATACCCGTTTCTCGCCGAAATTGAACAACGACGTCTATCTGGAATATGAAGCATTTGCCAAAAAAGACTGGTTTGATTTCTACGGCTATATCGATATTCCCAAAACCTTTGATTGGGGTAACGGCAACGATAAAGGTATCTGGTCCGACGGTTCTCCGCTGTTCATGGAAATCGAACCGCGTTTCTCGATTGATAAGCTGACCGGCGCAGACCTGAGCTTCGGCCCGTTTAAAGAGTGGTATTTCGCCAACAACTACATCTACGATATGGGCGATAACAAAGCCAGCCGCCAGAGCACGTGGTATATGGGTCTGGGGACCGATATTGACACCGGCCTGCCGATGGGCCTGTCGCTGAACGTGTATGCGAAATATCAGTGGCAAAACTACGGCGCGTCCAATGAAAACGAATGGGACGGCTACCGTTTCAAAGTGAAATACTTCGTCCCCATCACCGATCTGTGGGGCGGTAAACTGAGCTATATCGGCTTTACCAACTTTGACTGGGGATCTGATTTAGGCGACGATCCGAACCGTACCAGCAATTCCATCGCTTCCAGCCATATCCTGGCGCTGAACTACGATCACTGGCACTACTCGGTCGTTGCGCGTTACTTCCATAACGGCGGACAGTGGCAGAATGGCGCAAAACTGAACTGGGGCGACGGCGATTTCAGCGCGAAATCTACCGGCTGGGGCGGCTACCTGGTCGTGGGTTATAACTTCTAAACCTGCAAAAAAGGCCAGAGGTCGCCCTCTGGCCCGTTTCGGGCGCATGCTGCCATGCGGCGGCGAGTCGCGCCCACTTCACATTACTTCCGGCGATGCCACCAGCCTAAAAACAGACCTGTCGCAATCCCGACCAGCGTTGGTGCCGCCAGATCGTGCCAGATAGTAATGCTCAACTCTGTGAGCGTCATATTGCCGCCTTTGTTGCAATGGCAACGGTTCGCGGCTATCCTCAACTTGTCTAGGGTCAAGTTAGCCCCCGTAATGTTGCCGGTGAATACCGAACAATGTGCGGGGGTTTTCTCTTTCCAGCGACAAGGCCACCGGGGATCAAGCCCCCGCAACATTGCGCCTCACCGGGTTGCCCCGGCTTACCGCTGATTCTACTCTGCTCGCCAGTATCGGCATGAATTAAAAACAAAAAAATCCCAACCTTGCGATCGGGATTCCAGTGACAATGTATGCGTTACAGGACGTTTGGGGCTGGCGACAAACTCCGGGGCTGAAAAAATGTCAGATTGCATCCGACCTACGAAAACCAATAATTCATTTATATTGCGGATTCCGTTGGGTGGAGCGAAGCGTAACCTAACATTCAACAGCACCAACAGCTTTGCCAGCAGTCTGCTTATTTCTTCTTGTTCATCATCGCTTTCAGATCGGCAAACGGGTTATAAGTCGCCTCGCCGACATCTTTTTGCGCATCTTCCCCGGCAATGACCGTCGAACCGTATTGATCGGCTTCGGTATATTTAGAATGCTCATGATCGTGGCAGTAGAGGCACAATAGCTCCCAGTTGCTGCCGTCTTCCGGATTATTGGTGTGGTCATGATCGATATGATGCACCGTCAGCTCACGCAGATTTGAATACACAAACTCACGGGAACAACGTCCGCACACCCACGGAAACAGCTTCAGCGCTTTTTCACGATAGCCGCTTTCCAGGCGCGCGTAGTTTTTTGGGATGATAGCCATGATAGTTCCTCATGCAATCGAGTTTATTCTGGATAATAAAAAGCCGCAGCACCCTGCGATGTTGCGGCTTTTTTCAGTCATGTTAACGCCAGCTTACGGCAGAATGGACGGTTGATCCGCCCCTTCTTTTTCGACTTTCTGCTGCAGCATATGCTCGCGCTTCATACCGAGTTTCAGCGCCAGCGCCGATGCGACATAGATAGAAGATGCCGTACCAATAGAGACACCGATCAGCATCGTCAGCGAGAAGCCTTCCAGTACCGGACCGCCGAAGAGGTACAGCATCAGAATTACCACTAACGTTGTCCCGGAGGTAATCAACGTACGGTGCAACGTCTGGGTCAGCGACACGTTAAAGATTTCATAAGGCGTCCCGCGACGGATTTTGCGGAAGTTTTCACGAATACGGTCGGAGACCACGATACTGTCGTTCAGCGAGTAACCGATCACCGACATCAATGATGCCACAATGGTCAGGTCAATCTCGATATGGAAAAGCGACAGTATCCCCAGCGTAATGATCACGTCGTGCGCCAGCGCGATGACCACCCCTGCCGCCAGTCGCCACTCAAAGCGGAAACCGACATAAACGAGGATAGAGATCAACGCCACCAGCAGCGCCATGGCGCCGGTTTGCGCCAGATCGGCGCCCACGCTTGGCCCCACGAATTCAATACGCTTCACGGCCGCGTTCTGGTTGGTGGCTTCATTAATGATCGTCACCACTTTGCTACCCAGTACCTGACCGCCGGTTTCACCTTCGGTTGGCGGCATACGCACCATAATGTCGTGACTGCTGCCAAAGTTCTGCAACTGCGGCTCTTCATAGCCCGCTTTTTGCAGCGCTTCGCGCATCACGTCCATTTCAGCCGGTTTTTCCAGCGTGATTTCAATTACCGTACCACCGGTGAAATCCAGCCCCCAGTTAAACCCGCGTACGCCCATAATGACAATGGCCGCGATCAGCAACAGCCCGGAGATGCCGAATGCCCAGAAGTCCCAGCGCATAAAGTCATAGACTTTACGGCCGTGGTTTAGTTGTTCAACAGTGTATTCCTGTGCCACATCGCACTCCTCAGATTGACAGCTTAGTGACGCGCTTGCCGCCATATAGCAGGTTTACGATAGCACGCGTACCGATAATCGCGGTAAACATCGACGTCGCCACACCGATACCGGTCGTAATCGCGAACCCTTTAATTGCCCCGGTACCGACAGCATACAGAATGATGACTTTAATCAGCGTCGTGATGTTCGCATCGAAGATGGAACTGAACGCGCCGGCATAGCCTTCGTTTATCGCCTGCTGTACCGTGCGGCCATTACTCAACTCTTCTTTGATACGTTCGTTAATCAGAACGTTGGCGTCGACCGCCACCGCAAGGGTTAACACGATACCCGCAATCCCCGGCATACTGAGCGTTGCCCCCGGCAACAGCGACATGATACCGACAATCAACACCAGGTTAGCCACTAACGCGCTGGTCGCAATCAGACCAAACTTCTTATAGAAGAAGATCATGAACAGGATGGAGACCACCAGACCGGCCAGACAGGCTTCCAGGCCCTGCTTGATGTTCTGCATACCCAGAGTTGGGCCAATGGTGCGCTCTTCAACGATCTGAATCGGCGCAATCAGGGCACCCGCGCGCAGCAACAACGAGAGCTGGCGCGCTTCGTTCGGGTTGCTGATACCGGTAATACGGAAGCTGTTACCCAGCCGAGACTGGATGTTGGCAATGTTAATCACCTCTTCCTGTTTCACCAGTACGGCGCGACCGTTAGCGTCTTTCTTACCACTGTCTTTATACTCCACAAACAGGGTCGCCATCGGTTTGCCGATATTGTCCTTAGTGAAGTTAGACATGATATTGCCGCCAGCGCTATCCAGCGAGATGTTAACCTGCGGTTGGTTATATTCATCCTGGCTGGACGTCGAGTCGGTGATATGGTCGCCGGTGAGGATCACGCGTTTGTACAATACCACTGGCTGACCTTCGCGGGTCTGTTTCACTTCGGAATCACCCGGTACGCGCCCGGCGGCAGCGGCGGCCTGGTCAACGTTAGTATTCACCAGACGGAATTCCAGCGTCGCGGTCGCGCCGAGAATTTCTTTCGCGCGAGCGGTATCCTGGATACCCGGCAGCTCAACCACAATACGGTCTGCGCCCTGACGTTGTACGACTGGCTCCGCGACGCCCAGTTGGTTAACACGGTTACGCAGAATATTAATGTTCTGCTGAACGGCGTATTCACGCGCTTCGCTCAGGCGCGCGTCGGTCATTACCGCGCGAAGTTGATTGCCGCTCTGGCTGGAAATCACCAGGTCACGATGACGCGGCGTCAGATAGGCGATCGCCTCATCACGCGCTTTGCTGTCACGGAACGTGATGCTCAGCCCATAATTATTTTCTTTACGAACGGTGGTATAAGGAATGCCTTTTTCACGCAGATCGCTGCGCAGGCTATCGATATTTTGTTCCTGGAGTTTACCTAACGCGGTATCCATATCCACTTCCATCAGGAAGTGAACGCCGCCGCGCAGATCAAGACCGAGCTTCATCGGATCGGCGTGAATAGCCGCCAACCAGCGCGGCGTAGCCGGCGCAAGGTTAAGCGCCACGACATATTTATCCCCCAGCACGCTCATCAGTGCTTCACGGGCGCGTAGCTGGGTATCGGTGGTGTCGAAGCGCGCAAGAATAGCGCCCTCTTCCAGTGCCACAGACTTAGCGGGAATTTTTTCTTCTTGTAACGTTTTCTGGACCTGGATCAGCGTTTGCTCACTGGCGGCGACGCCGCGCACGCCAGTGATTTGAACAGCCGGATCCTCACCATACAGGTTGGGAAGTGCGTAAAGCAGGCCGACGATAATTACGACGACCAGCATGATGTACTTCCACAAAGGATAACGGTTTAACACGGCAGTTCCCTTTGGGAAAACGAAATATTACAGCGCCTTCATGGTGCCTTTCGGCAGAACGGCAGCTACGAAGTCACGTTTGATAACCACTTCCGTGGTGTCATTCAGCGCGATGGCAATGTAGCCGGCTTCCGCTACTTTGGTCACTCGACCAACCAGACCGCCATTCGTCAGAACTTCATCACCTTTCGCAATGGAGTCCATCAGCTTTTTGTGCTCTTTGGTGCGCTTCTGCTGCGGGCGCAGGATCATGAAATAGAAAATCAGACCAAACACCACCAGCATTAAAATCAGAGACATCGGGCTGCCCTGCGCCGGAGCACCTGTTGCCGCTACCGCATCAGAAATAAAAAAGCTCATTCAAATTCCCTCATTATTAAAATTAATCAACGTTCAAAGGTGGAACGGGTCGCCCCTGACGTTGGTAAAACTCGGTTACGAAGCTCTCTAATTTACCCTCTTCAATAGCCTTGCGTAAACCCGCCATCAAACGCTGGTAGTAACGCAAGTTATGAATGGTATTGAGACGCGCACCTAATATTTCGTTGCAACGGTCAAGATGATGCAAGTAAGCGCGTGAATAATTGCGACAGGTGTAGCAATCGCACTCGGCGTCAAGCGGGCTGGTGTCGCTTTTATGCTTTGCATTACGAATCTTCACCACGCCGTCGGTCACAAACAGATGACCATTACGGGCATTTCGCGTTGGCATGACACAGTCAAACATATCAATACCGCGACGCACCCCTTCCACCAGATCTTCCGGTTTACCCACGCCCATCAGGTAACGCGGTTTGTCAGCCGGGATCTGCGGGCAAACGTGCTCCAGAATGCGGTGCATATCTGCTTTCGGCTCACCAACAGCCAAACCGCCGACAGCGTAGCCATCAAAGCCAATCTCTACCAGACCTTTCACCGAGATATCGCGTAAATCTTCGTAAACGCTGCCCTGAATGATGCCAAAAAGCGCATTCTTATTGCCAAGGCTATCAAAACGGTCGCGGCTACGCTTCGCCCAACGCAACGACATCTCCATCGAGCGTTTAGCATAGTCCCAGTCTGCCGGGTACGGCGTACATTCATCAAAGATCATCACGATATCGGAACCGAGATCGTACTGGATCTCCATCGACTTTTCCGGATCGAGGAAAATCGGATCGCCGTTGATCGGGTTACGGAAGTGCACACCTTGCTCGGTAATCTTACGAATATCGCCGAGGCTGAAGACCTGGAAGCCGCCGGAATCGGTGAGAATCGGCCCTTTCCACTGCATAAAATCGTGCAGGTCGCCATGCAGCTTCATGATTTCCTGACCCGGGCGCAGCCACAGGTGGAAAGTGTTGCCGAGAATAATCTGCGCGCCGGTCGCTTCCACTTCTTCCGGCGTCATGCCTTTTACGGTACCGTAAGTACCCACAGGCATAAAAGCAGGCGTTTCCACTACGCCACGATCAAACACCAGACGACCGCGACGCGCGCGACCATCGGTGGTATCTAACTCAAATTTCATTATCACTCCTGCGTCAGAAAAACAGTCTGACGTTTAACGACTCGCTACGGAATGATTCCATAGCTAATAAATTCCCGAAGGCGTCATCGGCGCAGCCAGTTTGGGGTCGGCCAGCGCGCAGTCACCGGAGCGTACACGCAGTACGTGAGGATAGCGAGCACTGCCCGGCGTCAAAATGGCAAGTGAGATAGCCTTCTTACGGACGCTCAAAAATAGCCTGCGGATTGTACGTGATAAACATCGCGTCCCCGTAGCTAAAAAAGCGATATTTTTGTTCTACCGCAGTCTTATAGGCATTCATGGTGTGTTGATAACCGGCAAATGCGGAAACCAGCATAATCAACGTCGATTCCGGCAGATGGAAGTTGGTGATCAGCGCATCAATCACTTTGTATTGATAACCTGGATAAATAAAGATTTGCGTATCGCCGAAGAAGGGCTCTATCAAATCGCTTTTTGCCGCCTGCGCCGCGCTTTCCAGTGAGCGTACCGAGGTCGTGCCGACGGCGATAACCCGGTTGCCGCGCGCTTTCGCCGCCAGCACCGCGTCGACCACCTCCTGCGGCACCTCAGCATATTCGGAGTGCATGATGTGATCTTCAATGGTATCGACACGCACCGGCTGGAAAGTGCCCGCGCCTACGTGTAGCGTAACAAACGCCATTTCGACACCTTTCTCACGAAGCGCCGCCAGCAGCGGCTCATCAAAGTGCAGCCCCGCGGTCGGCGCGGCGACGGCGCCCGGTTTTTCACTGTAGACCGTCTGGTACAGTTCGCGGTCGGCGTCTTCGTCCGGACGGTCGATGTACGGCGGCAACGGCATATGGCCGATGGTGTTAAGAATATCCAGCACCGGACGCGGGTCATTAAACTCAACTTCAAACAGAGCGCCGTGACGCGCGGTCATGGTCGCGTGAATACTTTCGTCGTCGCCCAGTAGCAGTTCCGTGCCCGGTTTTGGCGCTTTAGAAGCGCGAATATGCGCCAGGATACGTTTATCATCGAGCATACGTTCGACCAGCACTTCTATCTTGCCGCCGCTGGCTTTACGGCCAAAGAGCCGCGCCGGGATCACGCGGGTATTATTGAAGACCAGCAAATCGCCAGGGTTGAGCTTATCGAGCAGATCGGTGAAAGTACCGTGCGTCAGCGCGCCCGTCGGCCCCTCTAATGACAGCAAACGGCAGCGACTGCGTTCCGGCTGTGGGTAGTGGGCAATCAGGGATTCGGGTAGTTCAAAGGAAAAATCGGTAACGCGCATGACTCTGACTCAGACTAAAATAAGAGGCGGGTAGTCTAGTGCCGGGACGTTCCCGCTGCAACCGTTACCCGCTTTTTGGACAGAGAATCAATAATGAATTTTCTTGCTCACCTGCATCTGGCGCACCTTGCCGACAGCTCGCTTTCCGGTAATCTGCTGGCCGATTTTGTCCGCGGTAACCCGGCAACGCATTATCCTCCTGACGTGGTAGAGGGTATTTATATGCATCGGCGTATTGACGTCATGACCGACAACCTGCCGGAAGTTCGTGAGGCGCGAGAGTGGTTCCGCCATGAAACGCGGCGCGTGGCGCCCATTACGCTGGACGTCATGTGGGATCATTTTTTATCGCGCCACTGGACGCAAATCTCCCCTGATTTTCCACTTCAGGCGTTTGTCGGCTACGCCCATGCGCAGGTCGCGACGATTCTGCCCGACTCCCCGCCGCGCTTTGTCAACCTAAATGATTATCTTTGGTCAGAAAAATGGTTAGAGCGGTATCGCGATATGGATTTCATTCAAAACGTGCTGAATGGCATGGCGAATCGCCGTCCCCGGCTGGATGCCTTGCGTGATTCCTGGTACGATCTGGACGCGCACTACGACGCGTTAGAAGAGCGCTTCTGGCATTTTTATCCGCGTATGATGGCACAGGCCGCCCGCAAAGCGCTGTGACGGCCTGATAGCGAGGGCGTGCGTCAGATCCGCCGTTGGCAGAAAGATGGTTCGCTGTCATAAAGGGGTCATCATTACGATTTATAATGATCCGATCGATAGACAAAAGCTGTCTCATTGATTGTCAAGACCGCATTGTTTTGTCGCTTCGCCCTCCCTATACTGCCCGCGTTGCGTTCTAAAACCCTTAATATTGCAGGAGAATTATTATGGTACTGGTTACTCGTCAGGCCCCGGATTTCACCGCTGCGGCGGTACTGGGTAGCGGTGAGATTGTTGATAAATTCAACTTCAAACAGCACACCAATGGTAAAACAACCGTTCTGTTCTTCTGGCCGATGGACTTCACTTTTGTTTGCCCGTCTGAGCTGATCGCCTTCGATAAACGTTATGAAGAATTCCAGAAGCGCGGCGTTGAAGTGGTCGGCGTTTCTTTCGACTCTGAGTTCGTCCACAACGCATGGCGTAACACCCCTGTCGATAAAGGCGGCATTGGCCCGGTGAAATACGCAATGGTCGCCGACGTGAAGCGTGAAATTCAGAAAGCTTACGGCATCGAACATCCGGACGAAGGCGTTGCGCTGCGCGGCTCTTTCCTGATTGACGCAAACGGTATTGTTCGCCACCAGGTCGTAAACGATCTGCCGCTGGGTCGTAACATCGACGAAATGCTGCGTATGGTCGACGCGTTGCAGTTCCACGAAGAGCACGGCGATGTCTGCCCGGCGCAGTGGGAAAAAGGCAAAGAAGGCATGAACGCCTCTCCGGACGGCGTGGCTAAATACCTGGCTGAGAACATTTCCAGCCTGTAAGTCAGTGCATTGATAAAAGGCTCGCGAATGCGAGCTTTTTTATGCGTGAAGTGTTACGAACCACCCCGGCTCAACGATTCATCCATACCGTCGCGGAAATCGCGGGTAAATTAAGTCTTCCCTCACGGATGTCACCGCTTCCTGTTTTACATTGCCATCCGGCCACGTTCAGCAACGGCAACGCTTCCAGCGCCACTTCACAGGCCACACCCCGGTTAATCGCCACCAGCGCCCGCTGCTGCTGATAAACTCGCACGAATACCACTACGTCACCTTCGGCATACAGCGCCTGGCATCCGCCACGACGTAGCGCCAGACTGCGCCGGCGCAGTTTCGCCATACGCTGGTACAGCGCCAGCAAGTTGCCGTCCTGCTTGCGTTCATCCCACGGGAACGGTTTGCGGCACATGGGGTCATTTGCGCCGTCCACGCCGACTTCATCGCCGTAATAAATACATGGCACGCCGGGCCATGTAAACAGCCAGACCACCGCCAGCGGCAGGCGCGCCGCGTCTTTACCGAGCAAGGTTTTAAAGCGCGCAGTATCATGGCTGTCGAGTTGATTAAACATGCGCAGTTGCTGCTGGTGCGATAATCCGGCGCGGTAGTTATCCATCCACGCGATACAGGTCCGGGCATCGATATGCTGTGGTTCGTAAGCGATATCAGTATTGGCGAGAAATCCCCACAGCGGGAAGGTGAAGCCGCGATAATTCATGGCGGCATCTTCCGCATCGGCCTGTAGCCACTGCCGCGCATCGCCGAAATGTTCCCCCACAATATAGGCTTCGGGCTGCGCTTCTTTTGCCGCCCGGGTAATACCGGCGACGTGCTGCAAATTATGACGCGCCCCGCCCGCCTCGCCCAGCATATGTACGACATCCAGCCGCCAGCCGTCCATATTCCACGGAGCCTTTAGCCAGTGACGAACGATACTGTCTTCACCGCGATAGATCTCATCCACCAGCGTTTCTGATTGATAATCGAGTTTCGGCAGGCTCGGATAACCCAGCCAGTCCAGCGCCACGCCTTGTGGTGAAAAGGAGTACCAGTCGCGCCACGGCGAGTCCGGGTGATGGCACGCGCCGCCAGTGCTGCGGTTATGCCTGTCAAACCACGCATGCGAGTCGCCGCTATGGTTAAATACGCCATCCAGCACCAGCCTCATGCCCTGCGCCTGGGTTTCACGCCGCAGGCGTAGCAGCGCCCGATCGCCGCCAAATTGCGGATCGACATGGCGATAATCTTCCGTGTCGTACTTATGGACGCTCGGCGCGGTAAATACCGGATTCAGATATAGCGCTGTGACGCCCAGTTTTTTCAGATACGGCAGCTTCTCACAAATGCCATTCAGACAGCCGCCGTAAAAGGTGGAACCGCCCGCCTGGGGAGTTAAAGGATCGTCCCAGTCGCGCAGCACAATCTCCTGACCCGCGGCATGATGGTAGTACACCCGGTCCTGATCGGCTTCACGCGTCGCGCTGCGGGCAAAACGATCCGGGAAGATCTGATAAAAAATTTGATCGGCGACCCACTGCGGGCCGCTATCCGGCGCATCAACGGCAAATTGTTCCAGACGCGCAGGCGGAAAACGGCTAAATCCCTGCGGCGTAAACCAAAGCTGGCGGTCATGCCAAAGCAATTTAAAACTGTAACGGCGACGGGGTTGCCCTAACGCGATATTGAGCGTCGCTCGCCACGCCGTCACGCCCGGCTGCGGCTGGCGGCGCTGTTTGCGCATCGCCAGTGAGATTTCTTCATTATCGAATTCTGAGCGCAACGTCACGCGAGACGGCGGATTTTCTCCGCTCAGCCACAGCGTAATGGTTAATTTATCGCTATGTTGCTTCACAAATGGGGCAACCGGTAAGTGCAAGGCATTCAACATCTCGTATCCCCTCTACTGAAAATGGGGCCACCTTGCCATAGAGATTTAAAGGATAACTCATCATCCAGGGGTTTATTAGGGGAGGAGACTCCAGGAGGAGAAGCAGCTCCGCTTATCCGGCCTACCGTTGCCTGCAGACCGGATAAGGCAGAGAAAAACGACTACGCCTGCGCCAATTGACGGTCGCGACGGCGTTTAAATATCCAGCCAATCAACAGCAGAACTATCCAGGCGAAGCCCACATACAGTGAGATGCGGGTATCCGGATGGTAGCCGATAAGCGCAATAATGAAGACCAGGAAAATCAGACCCGCTATCGTCGTTACGACACCGCCCGGCACCTTAAACTTCAACGCTTTTACCTCTTCCGGCGGTAAACGACGGCGGAAGGCGATTTGCGACAGCAGGATCATAATCCATACCCATACCGTCGCAAACGTCGCCAGCGAGGCAATCACCAGGAAGACGTTTTCCGGCATGATGTAGTTCAGGTAAACCGCAAACAGCAGCGCAATCGTCATCACCAGCACAGTGACCCACGGAATACCACGGCGTGACGTTTTAGCAAAGATTTTCGGCGCGCTCCCCTGCTCCGCCATACCATGCAGCATACGGCCTACGCCAAACACATCGGAGTTGATAGCGGAAAGCGAGGCGGTCAATACCACAAAGTTCAGAATGCTGGCGGCAAAGGTAATCCCCATATGCTGGAACGTCAGCACAAATGGGCTGCCGTCTGTGCCGACCTGATTCCACGGATAGATAGACATAATGACGAACAGCGTGCCGACATAAAATACCAGGATACGCATCGGTACTGAGTTAATAGCGCGCGGAATGGATTTCTCCGGGTCTTTCGCTTCCCCGGCGGTGATACCGATAATTTCAATCCCGCCGTAAGCGAACATCACCATTTGCAGCGACATGATCATTCCCAGCCAGCCATTGCTGAAGAAGCCGCCGTTGCTCCACAGGTTATGAATGCCGGTGGGCTGCCCGCCGTTGCCAATTCCCCACACAATGATGCCGATACCCGCGACAATCATGATAATAATGGTGGCGACTTTGAAGAAGGAGAACCAAAACTCCAGCTCGCCGAACACCTTGACGCTCATCAGGTTGATAGCGCAAATGATCAGCACCACGCTAAGCACCCAAATCCAGTGCGGCACGGCGGGGAACCAGACCCCCATGTAAATGCCGAACGCGGTCACGTCGGCAATGGCGACGATCAGGATCTCAAAACAGTAGGTCCAGCCGGTAATGTAGCCCGCAAGCGGGCCGAGGTTTTCCTGCGCATAGCGCGAAAATGAGCTGGCGGCAGGGTTGTGAACGGACATTTCCCCCAATGCGCGCATAATGATATATGCCGCGACCCCGCCAATAATATAGGCCAACAGCACGCTCGGCCCCGCCATTTTGATGGCGTCCGCCGAGCCGTAAAACAGGCCGGTGCCGATTGCCGAACCTAATGCCATAAAGCGAATGTGCCGGGTGCTCAGCCCACGCTTTAGCTTATTATTGCTTTCCATCAATTTCTGACCTATCAATACAATAAAAAACCACGGGGCGTTAAGCCCCGTGGTGTACACATATGTCAGCGATTTTAGTGAGCGCTGGAGGTCACCTGCCGACCCGCCGCGCGATCCCAGATAATCGCCAGGATCACCATCACCACCGTTGGCATCAACCACGCCAGTCCCTGTTCCGCCAGCGGCAAACGCTGACTCCAGGCTGGCAACATATCGCCAAAGGCAGATGCTTTGATGCCGTCAAGGATACCAAAAAGCAGACTGATAAACATGGCCGGCGCGATGATGCGGGTGGAATTATGCCACCATGAGCGGGTAAAACTTAATACAACCAGTGCGATACACGGCGGATAGATAGCGGTCAGCACCGGAATGGAGATTTGAATCAGATGGCTCAGTCCAAGGTTTGACACCACCATCGAGAAGCCGCCGAGAATAAAGACCAGCGTGCGGTAAGACAGCGGAATATACTGCGCGAAAAACTCAGCGCAGGCGCAGGTCAGCCCCACCGCCGTCACCAGACACGCGATAAAGATCAGCGCCGCCAGCAGGAAGCTTCCCGCGCCGCCAAAGGTATGCTGAACGTAGGCATGAAGAATCGCCGCGCCGTTCGCTGACTGATCGACCAGCGTCGCGCTGTCAGAACCTAAGCGGAACAAGGCAAGGTAAAGCAGCGTCAGCCCCACGCCCGCCATCAGGCCGGCCCAGACCGTGTAACGCGTCAACAGGCGCGCTTCGGTAACGCCGCGAGAACGCGCCGCGTTCACAATAACGATACCAAACACCATCGCGCCCAGCGTATCCATCGTCAGATAGCCGTTCACAAATCCGTTAGAAAAGGCCGCATTCTGATAAGCGTCCAGGGCGTTGCTGATTGGACCGGCAGGCCAAACGATAGCCGCGACGGAAAGGATGACCAGCGCAATAATTTTCAACGGCGCCAGGAAATTCCCTACCGTATCCAGCAGTTTACCCGGATAGAGGGAAACCAGAATAACGATAGCGAAATAGACCACGCTGTAAATCAGCAACGGCATTGCAGAATCGCCGGTCAACGGAGCGATACCGACCTCAAACGACACCGTCGCGGTACGCGGCGTCGCAAATAGCGGCCCGACGGCCAGATAGCAAACGGTCGCCAGCAGGAGTCCCGCCACTTTACCAATCGGCGTACTGAGGCTGTCTACGCCGCCGCCGACTTTCGCCAGCGCCACAACAGTAAGAACCGGTAGCCCCACGGCGGTAATCAGAAAGCCAATAGCGGCTGTCCAGACGTGTTCACCCGCCTGCAAACCGACCATAGGAGGAAAGATAATATTGCCTGCGCCAACGAACAGCGCAAATGTCATAAAGCCCAGGGCGATGATATCGCGCGATTTTAACTGATGGGTCATAAAGTCTTACTGCCTGTGGATGGTGATGTTGTAAACATTAAAATTTTTGCCTTTCCCGGAGGATTATAAAGCGGCGTTTTTTATCAATTTCAGCGGGAAAAGCTCCCGGACCGATGCGGCGAAGAATTGTTTTTCGATTTACCGCGCAAATGCAGTCGTAATGACAGCACCTGAAGCGCAATTTAAACGCTTATAACGTTTTAAAGCAAGGTGGGATCTAAAAACCAGATGAATATAGCGATATGAAATTTACAACCAGAATAAAACACCATTCTCATGAAAAAGTTATGGCTAATCATGCGAACAAAAAATCACCAAACGTTGAATGTTTCAACGAGCCCGTCTTAACTGCAAAGAAAATAAGCCAGCATTCGCTGGCTTATGGAAAGTTATACTTACGAAAGGCAATTAATCGCTATTTTTGGCAATTAAACGTTCCGGCAGCACAAAGCTAAATCGCGTTCCTTTGCCAGGCGAACTGTCGATTTCAAGGCGGCTTTCATGGTGATTCAACGCATGTTTCACAATCGCCAATCCCAGGCCGCTGCCGCCCGTTTGCCGCGAACGCGCTTTATCGACACGGTAGAAGCGTTCGGTCAGACGAGGAATATGCTCGGCAGCAATCCCCGGACCGTTATCTTGAATGCAAAACTCAGCGCCATGCGCGGCACGTCGCCAGCTCACCGTAATATGCGTTCCCGCCGGCGTATGGTTTACCGCGTTATACACCAGGTTTGAGATCGCGCTACGTAGCTGCTCTTCGTTGCCCAGAACGCTAAGACTATCGTCGACCTCAAACGTAAAGGTATGTTTCTGCTGGCTGAGCGTCTGCGCTTCCCGCTCCACGACCCGCAGCATCATCGGTACATCCACTTTTTCATTTAATAACAGCGCCGGGGCCGCCTCAATTTTAGACAGAGTAAGCAGTTGTTTTACCAGCCCTTCCATACGATACGTTTGCTCGCGCATCGTATGCAGCGCTTTCTCTCGCGTCGCCCCCTCCAGCGCCTGTTCCTGCATCATTTCCAGATAGCCTTGCAATACCGTCAATGGCGTACGCAATTCATGGCTAACGTTGGCGAAAAAGTTACGCCTGGCGCCTTCAAGCTGATGCATGTGCGTCACATCGCGCGCTACCATCAGAAGTTGTTTATCGGTATAAGGCATGACGCGGATCTCCAGGTGCCGCCCGGTATTGAGCACCAAATGAAGCGGACGGGTGAAATCACGCGTTTTTAAATACTGGGTAAACTCCGGATAACGCAGTAGATTGAGAATATTCTGCCCGTTGTCATCCGGCCAGCGTAGCCCCAGTATCTGTTGCGCCAAACCGTTACACCAAAAAATGCCGCCCTCTTCTGTGGTCAGTACCACGGCATCAGGCAGCGACTCCGCACCGCTGCGAAAACGTTTAATCAGGTTCCCCAGCTCGCGGCGACGCTTCTTATTTCGCAACTGCATCTGGTGTAAACCGTATAACAGCGGTTCCCAACTTCCCCGTCCCGGCGGCGGCGTCATACTTCTGTCGACCCAAAGCCACCAGGAGAGACGTAATAAATTCCAGAAATGCCAGACAAGCAGTCCCGTCACCGCCGCCAGTAAAAACCACGGCAGATAACCCAAAAAAGCGCTAAGGATAAGCGCGGGGATGCAACAGAGCACCAGCTCCAGCACCAGCCTTTTCCATGACAGCCGTTCCAGCACGCGTCATACTCCCTCAAGAATGGAAAGCCTTCTCCGCCAGAAACCTGTGATCAACTGGCGGAAAAGGCATTAAAAGCGGGTCGAAAAACGATACCCTGTCCCGCGTACCGTTTGCACCATCCGGTCGTGGCCGCTGTGCTCTAGCGCCTTACGCAAACGGCGAATATGCACGTCGACCGTCCGGTCTTCAACGTACACATTGGTGCCCCAGACATGATTGAGTAGCTGCTCGCGACTGTAAACCCGTTCCGGGTGCGTCATAAAGAAATGGAGTAATTTAAATTCGGTCGGCCCCATATCCAGCGGGCTGTCGCCGGTCATCACGCGGTGAGAGCCAGGATCAAGGCTCAGTCCCTGCATCTCGAGCACCTCTTCGACCGCCATCGGCGAGATGCGCCGCATAACGGCTTTAATGCGCGCCACCAACTCCTTGGGGGAAAACGGCTTGGTAATGTAATCGTCAGCGCCGGTTTCCAGCCCGCGCACGCGATCTTCTTCCTCACCTCTCGCGGTCAGCATAACCACAGGAATATCCCGGGTCATGGCTTCACGTTTAAGATGTTTAATAAACTGTAACCCTGACCCGCCGGGCAACATCCAGTCAAGAAGGATGAGATCCGGCCAGGGTTCATTAAGTTTATTCACCGCACTGTCATAATCTTCGGCTTCTACGGGCTGAAAGCCATTTTGTTCGAGCACGAAGCACACCATTTCACGGATCGGCGCCTCATCTTCTACGACCAGAATACGTCTCGCCATAATTTGCCCTGTTAGTCGTTAGTTATCAATGCCGCGCCATTATGCGTCAGATTTATGACAGATTTATGAAAAAAAAGGCGGCATTGACAGCATGTTGATGATTTATGACAGCGGTGAAACCGTGCATTACCGTATATCGGCGGTAAATTGCGCCCAAAAATGGAGGGGATGACGTGTATAATCCCATTCACGCTTTTTTTGCATGGAACTATTATGCGCATCCTCCACACCTCTGACTGGCATCTGGGACAAAACTTCTACAGTAAAAGCCGCGCCGCGGAGCATCAGGCTTTTCTGGACTGGCTGCTGGAGACCGCGCAGGCCCATCAGGTGGATGCCATTATTGTCGCTGGCGATATTTTTGATACCGGTTCGCCGCCAAGCTATGCCCGAGAACTTTATAACCGTTTCGTCGTTAATTTACAGCAAACGGGCTGTCATCTGGTGGTGCTGGCCGGTAATCATGATTCCGTCGCTACGCTAAACGAGTCGCGCGACATTCTGGCGTTTCTCAATACAACCGTGATCGCCAGTGCGGGCTATGCGCCGCAGCTACTTCATCGTCGCGACGGTTCTCCGGGCGCCGTACTGTGCCCCATTCCCTTTTTGCGCCCGCGCGACATTCTTACCAGTCAGGCGGGGTTATCCGGCAGCGAGAAACAGCAGCAACTTCTTCATGCGATTGCCGATTATTATCAACAGCAGTATCAGGAAGCGTGCCTGCTACGCGGCGAGCGGAAGTTGCCGGTTATCGCGACGGGACATTTAACCACCGTCGGCGCCAGCAAAAGCGATGCGGTTCGCGACATTTATATCGGTACGCTGGATGCCTTTCCGGCGCAGCATTTCCCCCCAGCGGATTATATCGCATTGGGACACATTCACCGCGCGCAATGTGTCGGCGGTACAGAGCATATCCGCTATTGCGGCTCGCCTATCGCCCTCAGCTTTGATGAGTGCGGCAAAAGCAAATGCGTGCATCTGGTGACCTTCGACCAGGGGAAATGGCAAAGCACCGAAAGTCTGGCTGTCCCCGTTACTCAACCGCTGGCGGTTTTAAAAGGCGACCTGGCGTCAATTACCGAACAGCTTGAGCAGTGGCGCGGCGTTGAGCAATCGCCTCCCGTCTGGCTGGATATTGAAATCACCACCGATGATTATCTGCACGATATCCAACGCAGAATACAGACGCTAACGGAGTCGCTACCCGTAGAGGTGTTACTGGTGCGCCGTAGCCGCGAACAGCGCGAGCGCTCGCTGGCGAACGAACGGCGGGAAACATTAAGCGAGCTTAGCGTGGAAGAGGTTTTTGCGCGGCGTCTGGCGCTGGAAGCGTTAGATCCCCCGCAGCGCGAGCGCCTGAATCAGCTCTTTTCCAGCACGCTCTACGCGTTGAATGAGGAGCATGAGGCATGAAAATTCTCAGTTTGCGTCTGAAAAACCTGAACTCGCTGAAAGGAGAATGGAAGGTCGATTTTACCGCCGAACCGTTTGCCAGTAACGGGTTATTCGCCATTACCGGCCCGACCGGCGCGGGAAAAACCACCTTGCTTGACGCCATCTGCCTGGCGCTGTACCACGAAACGCCGCGCCTGAATACGGTATCACAGTCGCAAAACGATTTGATGACGCGCGATACGGCGGAATGTCTGGCCGAAGTGGAGTTTGAGGTAAAAGGCGAGGCCTGGCGCGCGTTCTGGAGCCAGAACCGAGCCCGAAATCAGCCTGACGGCAATCTCCAGGCCCCACGCGTGGAGCTGGCGCGGTGTTCAGACGGAAAGATCTTTGCCGATAAGGTAAAGGATAAACTGGAGATGATCGCCACGTTGACCGGGCTGGACTACGGGCGCTTCACCCGTTCGATGTTGTTATCACAGGGGCAGTTCGCCGCCTTTCTTAACGCCAAAGCGAAAGAGCGCGCAGAGCTTCTGGAGGAGCTCACCGGCACTGAGATTTACGGGCAGATCTCCGCACAGGTATTTGAAAAACATAAATCAGCCCGTCTCGAACTGGAAAAGTTACAAGCGCAGGCCAGCGGCGTCGCCCTATTGGCGGACGAACAGTTACAGCAACTGGAAGCCAGTTTGCAGGCGCTTACTGACGAAGAGAAACGCCTGCTGGCCGACCAGCAGGGACAGCAGCAGCACCTTCACTGGCTGACCCGAAAAAACGAGCTCCACACTGAATTACACGCCCGGCAGCAGGCGCTGTACGCGGCGCAAGAGGCGCGAGAAAAAGCGCAGCCGCAGCTCGCGGCGTTGACTCTGGCGCAACCTGCTCGCCAGTTGCGCCCGCATTGGGAGCGCATTCAGGAACAAACCCGCGCCGTTGAGCGTGTTCGTCAGCACAGTGATGAAGTGAATGCTCGCTTACAAAGCGCGTATCGCCTGCGCCAGCGTATCCACGCCTGCGCGCATCGACAATTCACGCAACTGAACGCCACAGGGCAGCGGTTGAAGACATGGCTGGCGGAACACGACGGCATCCGCGTCTGGCGCAGCGAACTGGCGGGGTGGCGAGCATTATTAACACAACAATCCCACGATCGGGCGCAACTGAGCCAATGGCAACAGCAGTTGCTGAGCGATACGCGTCAGCGTGATGCGCTACCGCCGCTCACGCTCGACCTCACGCTACAGGCGCTGGCGGAAGCCAGAGCATTGCATACCCGGCAGCGTCCGCTACGCCATCGTCTCACCGCGCTTCAGGGGCAAATTGTCCCGAAACAAAAGCGTCAGGCGCAGCTACAGGCAGCTATCGCGCGTCATCATCAGGAGCAGGCGCAATACACCCAACGTCTGGCGGATAAGCGCCTGAGTTATAAGACTAAAGCGCAGGAGCTTGCGGACGTTCGCACTATTTGCGAGCAGGAGGCGCGCATCAAAAATCTGGAAAGCCAGCGGGCGCACTTACAGTCCGGCCAGCCGTGCCCGCTTTGCGGCTCGACGACACACCCCGCCATCGCCGCCTATCAGGCGCTGGAACTGAGCGCGAATCAAACCCGCCGCGACGCGCTGGAAAAAGAGGTCAAAACGCTGGCGGAAGAAGGCGCCGCGCTGCGAGGACAGTTAGATGCCTTAACGCAACAATTACAGCGGGATGAAAGCGAGGCGCAGTCGTTGTTGCAGGAGGAGCAAGCGCTTACTGAGGAATGGCAAACGCTGTGCGCTACGCTGGGCGTCCAGCTCCAGCCGCAAGAAGACCTCGCGGGCTGGCTGGCCGCCGCGGAAGAGCATGAGCAACAGTTGGATCAGCTCAGCCAGCGTCATGCTCTACAAACGCAAATCGCGGCGCATACTGAACAGGTAGCGCGCTTTACCGCGCAGATTGCGCAGCGTCAGGCGTCGCTGACGGCTGATTTGGCGCAGTATACGCTTTCCCTTCCTGCGCCAGAAGACGAGGCCGCATGGCTGAATGAGCGCGTCGACGAAGCGAAAATATGGCAACGGCGTCAGACAGAGTTCGCGGATTTGCAAACGCAGATCGACAGGCTTACCCCGTTGCTGGAGACGCTACCGCAAACGGATACCGCGGATTCCGACGATGACGTGCCGCTGGATAACTGGCGGCAGGCGCATGATGAGTGCGTGTCATTACAAAGCCAGTTGCAAACCCTGCAGGAACAGACGACACAGGAGCAGCAGCGCGCCGCCGAGGCGATAGCGCACTTTGATGCAGCGTTAAAAAATAGCCCGTTTGACAGCCAGGCAACGTTCCTGGCGGCGTTGCTGGATGAAGAGACCGTGACCCGTCTGGAAAAACAACAACAAACGCTGGAAAGTCAGCTACAACAAGCGAAGGCGTTAAGCGCGCAGTCCGCGCAGGCGCTGGCTGACCATCAGCAACAGCCGCCCGCCGGTCTGGACCCAACGTGTACGGCGGAGCAGCTCTCGCAGCGGCTGGCGCAGTTGGCGCAACAACTGCGTGAAAACACGACACGTCAGGGGGAAATCCGCCAGCAAATTAAACAGGATGCAGATAATCGGCAGCGCCAACGGGCGCTGATGGCGGAAATGAAGCAAGCCTCTCAGCAAGTGGAAGACTGGGGCTATCTCAATGCGTTGATCGGCTCTAAAGAAGGTGATAAGTTCCGCAAATTCGCCCAGGGACTGACGCTGGATAATCTGGTCTGGCTGGCGAATCACCAGCTCACCCGCCTGCATGGCCGCTATTTGTTGCAGCGCAAAGCCAGCGACGCGCTGGAACTGGAGGTTGTCGATACCTGGCAGGCCGACGCCGTGCGCGATACACGAACGTTATCAGGCGGCGAAAGTTTCCTGGTCAGCCTGGCGCTGGCGCTGGCGTTATCCGATTTGGTCAGCCATAAAACGCGCATTGATTCTTTGTTCCTCGACGAAGGCTTCGGCACGCTTGATAGCGAAACGCTGGACGCCGCGCTGGATGCGCTCGACGCGCTGAATGCCAGCGGGAAGACCATCGGTGTGATTAGCCACGTGGAAGCCATGAAAGAACGTATCCCCGTGCAGATAAAAGTGAAAAAAATCAATGGACTTGGTTATAGCAAACTGGACAAAGCGTTTGCCGTGGAGTAACGCCAGTGTCATCCTGGGCACAACATACTGTCATGACATAGCATAATAATGAATACACAAAGACGGATAAGGAATGGTATTACCTCGCGCTTATCCGCAAGCTATATGTTGATTGGCTGTGACAATTCACAGCCGCAGCGCGCAACATGCGCCTTTATTTTCGGCAGGTGGTATGAAAAAAGTTATTTTTTCTTTGGCGCTGGGTACGTTCGGACTGGGGATGGCCGAGTTTGGCATTATGGGCGTACTGACGGAGCTGGCACGCGATGTCGGGATAACGATTCCCGCCGCCGGGCATATGATCTCGTTTTACGCCTTCGGCGTCGTGCTGGGCGCTCCCATTATAGCGCTCTTTTCCAGCCACTTTTCGCTTAAACATATATTGCTGTTTCTGGTCATGCTGTGCGTGATGGGCAATGCCATATTTACCTTTTCCTCGTCATATCTGATGCTCGTCGTCGGCAGACTGGTTTCCGGCTTTCCGCACGGCGCCTTTTTTGGCGTCGGCGCCATTGTCTTGTCAAAGATTATCCGCCCCGGGAAGGTCACCGCCGCCGTCGCGGGTATGGTTTCAGGGATGACGGTGGCGAATCTGGTGGGCATTCCGTTCGGCACGTACCTGAGCCAGGAATTTAGCTGGCGCTACACCTTTTTATTGATCGCGGTTTTCAACATCGCCGTGCTCACCGCGATTTTCTTCTGGGTGCCGGATATTCGCGACAAAGCCCAAGGCAGCCTGCGCGAGCAGTTCCACTTCTTGCGTAGCCCCGCGCCGTGGCTCATTTTCGCCGCCACGATGTTCGGCAATGCGGGCGTTTTTGCCTGCTTCAGCTATATCAAGCCATTTATGATGTACATCTCCGGTTTTTCGGAGACGAGCATGACGTTTATTATGATGCTGGTCGGGCTGGGGATGGTGTTAGGCAATCTGTTAAGCGGCAAACTCTCCGGCAGATATACTCCGCTGCGCATCGCGGTAGTGACTGACCTCGTTATCGTGCTCTCTCTCACGGCGCTCTTTTTCTTCAGCGGATACAAAACGGCATCGCTGACTTTCGCGTTTATCTGCTGCGCTGGTCTGTTTGCGCTCTCTGCGCCACTGCAAATCCTGCTGCTGCAAAACGCCAAAGGCGGCGAACTTCTGGGCGCGGCGGGAGGACAAATCGCGTTTAATCTCGGTAGCGCGATTGGCGCCTGGTGCGGCGGGCTGATGCTGACACTAGGTTTTACGTACCACTACGTAGCGCTTCCCGCCGCCCTGCTCTCGTTTTCCGCCATGTCGTCGTTGCTGGTATACGGACGTCTAAAACACAAGCAGCCATCGGTCACGCCGGTTGCCGGATGACGCCATCCGGCTAAAAACGTTACGCCGGCGGCCACAGCCAGGCCGCGCCGCGCACGCCGCTCGAATCGCCATGCCGCGCCTTACGTACCGGCGTCTCGCACTCGCCGCCAAAAACAAACGATTTCATCAGCGACGGAACCGTCTTGTACAGGCGCTCAACATTGCTCATACCGCCGCCCAGCACAATGACATCCGGATCCAGAATATTCACGACATGAGATAATGCTTTCGCCAGCCGCAGCTCATAACGGCTTAACGCCAGTTCCGCCACGGCGTCCTGCGCGTCGACCAGACGAATAATCTCATCGCCTTTTAGCGCGTTACCGCTCAAACGCTGGTAATCCGTGGCAAATCCCGTACCGGAAATAAAGGTTTCGATACAGCCTTGTTTACCGCAATAACAGGGAATTTCTTCGCGGTAACGCAACTCATCGTCATCCATCCACGGCAACGGATTGTGGCCCCATTCACCTGCCGTACCGTTGCCGCCGATGTGCGCCCGGCCATTTAGCGCTACGCCCGCGCCACACCCGGTACCGATAATCACCGCAAATACCGTTTGCGCCCCCGCCGCCGCGCCATCCACCGCCTCTGATACCGCCAGGCAATTGGCATCGTTGGCTAACCGCACTTCACGCTTCAGACGACGGCTCACATCGCTATCGAACGGCTGGCCGTTAAGCCACGTAGAGTTAGCGTTTTTCACCACGCCGGTGTAAGGCGAGAGAGAACCGGGAATGCCAATGCCGACGCTACCGGTCTGGCCGGTCGCCTGTTCCGCCATGTCGACCAGCGTAGCGATGGTTTCTATCGTTTGCTGATAATCCTCCCGCGGCGTAGGCAGACGATGGCGAAACCGCTGCTCTCCTGCATCATCAAGCGCAATGACTTCCGTTTTTGTGCCGCCTAAATCGATACCAATACGCACATACCGCTCCTCATTTTTTGGGAATATCAACAGGGTAGAATTCACCGTTCTGATTGGCAATGCAAGCCTGCCGACAATTCGTTACTATACCGCCTGGATTTAACGACAAGGCCGTGGAAATTATCATGCTGTGGTTCAAAAATTTAATGGTTTACCGTCTTAGCCGCGATATTACATTACGCGCCGAAGAGATGGAGAAACAGCTCGCCTCAATGACGTTTACCCCATGCGGTAGCCAGGATATGGCCAAAATGGGCTGGGTTCCGCCGATGGGCTCTCACAGCGATGCGTTAACGCACACCGCCAATGGCCAAATTATTATTTGCGCGCGCAAAGAAGAGAAAATCCTGCCATCGCCAGTGATCAAACAGGCACTGGAGGCGAAAATCCAGAAACTGGAAGCCGATCAGGGTCGCAAGCTGAAGAAGACGGAAAAAGATTCCCTGAAGGATGAAGTGTTGCATTCGTTGCTGCCGCGCGCGTTTAGCCGCTTCAGTCAGACAATGATGTGGATTGATACCGTTAACGGCCTGATTATGGTTGACTGCGCCAGCGCGAAAAAAGCGGAAGATACTTTGGCGCTACTGCGTAAAAGTCTTGGCTCGCTGCCGGTCGTCCCGCTGACGCTGGAAAATCCGATTGAGCTGACGCTCACAGAGTGGGTGCGCTCCGGGACGGTCGCTCAGGGTTTCCAGTTGCTGGACGAAGCCGAATTGAAAGCGATGCTGGAAGATGGCGGCGTGATCCGCGCGAAAAAGCAGGATCTGGTCAGCGACGAGATCGCCGTTCATATTGAAGCGGGTAAAGTGGTCACGAAGCTGGCGCTCGACTGGCAGCAGCGCATTCAATTCGTCATGTGCGACGACGGCTCCATTAAGCGTCTGAAATTCTGCGATGAGCTGCGCGATCAAAACGAAGATATCGACCGGGAAGATTTTGCCCAACGTTTTGACGCGGACTTTATCCTGATGACCGGCGAGCTGGCGGCGCTGATTCAAAGCCTGGTGGAAGGATTAGGCGGCGAAGCGCAGCGCTAACCAGAGGGTCCCCTCTCCGGCGGAGAGGGGGCTCACCGTTACAAATAGCGGCACAGATACGAGGTGGGCTCAGCAACCTGGAGATGAAACTCGCTGTGGCCAGACACATTAAACACCTCACCGGCTGTATACACTTTCCATTCGACAGTTCCCGGCAACAGTACCTTCAACGCGCCGCTCACAACCGTCATCTCTTCGGGTTCGGCGGTGCCAAAGGTATACTCCCCTTCCGCCATCACACCAACGCTGGCCCGGCCGGTGCTACTGCTGGTAAATCCAATAGACTTCACTTTCCCGGAAAAGTATTCATTGCTTTGTAGCATAATCAGGCCCCGTCTCATTATTAAATTAACACCCAATATAGAGTCCTGACGTTCGGCCTGTCACGTAAAATTAGACAAGCAGTTCTGAAGCTAAGCGCGCAATCAAAACATTAGAGAGTAAAACCGGCACATCCAGCGCCTGCTGTAAAATATCCCGATGACGCTGATGAAACCCCAGACAATCAAGCATAATGACGTCCGCGCCTTGATCCAGTAGCGCCTGCCCGGCATCAATTAACTGTTGCTCAGAACCGTGAACCGGATTCGCCAGCGAATACACCGGCGGCATTTGCAATACCTGCCATTTTTTCTCCTGGGCCGCCAGAAGTTCTGCAACAGGCACAATCACGCCAACCTGATGCCCATCCACAATAGAGGCGACAAGCGGTGGAATAATACGCAGCGGCTCAAGCAAAATAGAATTACGGACAGCCATACTTTTAATCGCCGCGGTGCTCATCAGTATAATGACATCATAACCCTGGTTATCCAGCACCTCGACAACGCTCTGTAAATCTCGCTCCACCTTCTGGCGGGAAACATGGGCTATCTGGTTATCATTCAGCAACGTCAAAAGCGGATCGTCGCCAGGCTCTACAGCGTAATCCGCCATAACGTCTTCCCGGCTCATTTTTCCCAGCAGGCTATGATGGGTGATGTGTTGTTCGTCGATGTATTCCGTCAGAAGCGGTAACACTTCGCTCATTGGCACAACGCCGATTGTGAGGATTGCCAACGACGCACTCATTTTTATTCCACCTTATTACTTCGTCGTAATTCCTGGGCAAATATGCACACGTCCACCGCGCTACCTGCCCTACAAATCTCAGAAAGCGTAGCAGCAGATGAGCAACGTATTGTGTAAAGATTCCAAATAACTCCAATATTGTATTGTTATCGCTTAATTTACGGTTTTGGTTGTCAGTATAAATGTTTCAAGAATGTGATGAAGATACAATTCAGGGGTACTCAGAATCCCTTCCGAGTGGTTCATGCGTCTATGATTTATCCGGATCTTCGTAACGTTTTTTCGCATCCATCGCTTCTTCTGCAGTCGGATGCTCGCTGATGAGCGAATCAGGTTTTGGATGGTCAGCCCGTAGCTGATACCACGTCACCGTCTGGCCAGGCACGCCTTTTTCAATGGTGACGATATAAGCTTCCCGCGGATAAGGTGGTCTGGTTGGCATAGTGTTTCCTTTATTCTGGGTGAGCGTTAAGTATAGACATCTCCCTGTAACCGTTGCATCGACGGCGGCAGCGCCGCAATAATTTCAGAAACGACCTGGGCCGGCGCTTTCGTCGCGTCAATAATGTAATGCGCCGTTTCGCGATACAACGCGTCACGCTGCTCAAGCACTTCCCGAACCTCTTCGCTCAACGGCTTGCCGGTGAGGGTCGGGCGCAGATCCGCTTCAGGTTCAGCCTCAAGCCGGTTAACCAGCGTGGATACCGGCGCGCACAGATAAATCACTACGCCAACACGGTGCATATAACGTCGGTTATACTCCGTGAGAATAATACCGCCCCCCGTCGCCACGACAGTCGAAGGCGCGCTTACCGCCTCCAGGGCCGCGGTTTCCCGGGCGCGGAACCCTCCCCAGCCTTCTTTTTCAACGATATCAGCGACGCTCATCTGCACGTGCGATTGCAGCCAGCGGTCGGTATCTGCAAACCGGAAACCGGTTGCCTGCGCCAGCGCCATACCGATGGTGGTTTTCCCACAGCCCCGCGGGCCAACAAGATAAAGAGGTTGCATCATAGCAGGCGTTCCCCCAGGAACTGCGCATACGCAGGATTTGATATCAGCAATGTTATAATCATATCATCTAACTAGTACAACGCATAAATGTAAATAATAATTTACACAAAGGTACTAAAGTCACAATATTAGTACTATAGCAAGAATCAGAAATGAATAAACTGTAAATTTTTCATTACACGATTTATTTTTTACGCTGGCTTTCCAGCCACCACTTATCCAGCTCGGCGGCAAAATGCTGACGATCGCGCGGCGAGAGACTGTTTGGTCCCCCCGTTTGTACGCCGCTGGCGCGTAGCGTGTCCATAAAGTCACGCATCGTCAGACGTTCGCGAATCGTGGCGTCGCTATAGCGTTCTCCCCGGGGATTAAGAGCCGCAGCGCCTTTTTCCAGCACTTCAGCCGCCAGCGGAATATCCGCGGTAATCACCAGATCGCCCGCTTCGCATTGACGCACAATTTCATTGTCCGCCACGTCAAACCCGGCGGCCACGCGGAGCGTGCGGATAAAACGCGAAGGCGGCACGCGCAAGGCCTGATTGGCAACAAGAATAAGCGGCAACTGCATCCGCTCGGCGGCGCGGTACAAAATTTCTTTAATGACATTCGGACACGCATCCGCATCCACCCAGATGGTCATAATGTCTCCCGTACGGTATACAATCTTTTATTGTCTCGCGCTTTTGCCTTTCATCAAAGTGCTGTTTCTCCTTCTGCCCGTTTTCAATCCGCGTTAAGCTAACCATTCCCCATAACACACAAACATAGGGAGTGACGAGATGGAGAAGAAAATCGGTTTTATTGGCTGCGGTAATATGGGCAAGGCTATTCTTGGCGGACTGATTGCCAGCGGTCAGGTACTTCCCGGTCAGATCTGGGTCTACACCCCCTCCCCCGATAAAGTTGCCGCCCTGCATGACCAGTACGGCATTAATGCGGCGCAAAGCGCGCAGGAGGTCGCTCAGGTCGCGGATATCGTTTTCGGCGCGGTAAAACCGGGCATTATGGTGAAAGTGCTCAGTGAAATCTCCTCCAGCCTGAACAAAGACTCGCTGGTGGTCTCTATCGCCGCAGGCGTAACGCTTGATCAGCTTGCGCGCGCGCTGGGACATGACCGTAAAATCATTCGCGCTATGCCGAATACGCCATCGCTGGTCAACGCAGGAATGACCTCCGTCACGCCAAACGCGCTGGTCACACCGGAAGATACGGCTGATGTCCTGAATATTTTCCGCTGCTTTGGCGAGGCGGAAGTGATTGCTGAGCCGATGATCCATCCGGTGGTTGGCGTGAGCGGATCTTCGCCGGCCTATGTGTTTATGTTTATCGAGGCGATGGCGGACGCAGCCGTTCTGGGCGGTATGCCTCGCGCTCAGGCTTATAAATTCGCCGCGCAGGCCGTTATGGGATCGGCGAAAATGGTACTCGAAACCGGAAAGCATCCCGGCGAACTGAAAGATATGGTGTGCTCGCCTGGCGGAACGACGATTGAAGCCGTACGCGTTCTGGAAGAACGTGGCTTCCGCGCTGCGGTAATAGAAGCGATGACGAAGTGTATGGAAAAATCAGAGGCGCTCAGTAAATCCTGAGGCCCGGCTGGACGTCATGCCGCCACTTCGGTGCGGTTACGTCCGGCATTCTTTGCTTTGTAAAGCGCCATATCCGCAGACTTTAACCATTCCCGATAATGACCGATTTGTGGCGTTAACGGCGCCACGCCCACGCTGATACGTAACATGACCTGCGGCGCGCCCGGCAAGCGTAAGGTATTTAGCCGTTCATGCACTCGCGACATGGCGGTAATCGCGCTGTCTGCCGGCGTTCCGCACATAATCACCGCAAATTCGTCGCCGCCAAAGCGCCCGATAATATCACTCCCGCGTAGCGTTATCTGTAATTGACGCGTCAGGGCGATAATAGCCTCATCCCCAACATCATGTCCCCAGGTGTCGTTAATGCTCTTAAAATGATCGATATCGATAATCAACAATGTCGCCTCCCGATGGTGGCGTCGGCTGTGATCGAATTCATTACGTAATAAAATTTCCCAGTGGCGTCGGTTATAGACGCCGGTCATGCCATCCCGCGAGCTCATCGCCTGCAAGCGTCGCTTATGTTCCGCTAATTTAATGGCCGTTTGATAACTTACCCAGGCGAACAGAAGCGGATACAACATAATGACGGGCAAAGAGAGCGTGACTTCCAGCGACGAGCTTCGCATCGCGACGGGTAGCCCGGTAAGCTGCAACGTCACCAGACATGACGCCAGCAAAAGGCCCATTCCGACAGTGAATAGCCGCCGCCCGCCAGCCCCCATCAGATTCATGCTCATCATCATAAACAGCGCGGCGGCAGGCAACATATTGACGCCCATCAGCGCGATCCACATGCCGGAGAGGATCGCATCCACTTTCAGGTTGTAAATTTCCTGACGTAGCGGATCAAGGGCTTTCGCCGACCACTGCCACGCCAGATGCGGCCAGACAAAAGACCAGCCGACCAGCAACAGCCACCAGCCGCCAAAGACAGGTTGCGTCACTAACACGGCGGCCACCGGTAAAAACATCCCCCCTAACCCCACCGCACGCGGTAGCCTGATGCGCCGGGCGAAGCGCAACCCGGAGCGCTGACGATCATCAGAAGGGTCAGGCGGCGCTACCGCCTGTTCAACCGCTTTTCGGTAAAAATTTTCATCATTCATTATTTTTGGGAACATTTAGAAACAATTTTCCCAAATTATAGAAACAGAGCGCATGGAGGGAGTATGAAATTTCGGGTGAGTGTTTTTCAGGGCTCACCCGATAGCACTACGCCGCTTTTTTCAGGCAGGCGCTCATAAACTTGTTACGGTCATCGCCTTTCAGGGATTGTTCCGTCGCCTGAACATTGCATTCACGCATTTTCTGCTGTTGCGGCGTCAGGTTTTTCTCGCCAGGGGCTGACTGACTGTTTTTCAGGCAGTCGCTAAGGTAAGTTTTACGCGCATCGCCTTTCAGCGCTTGCGCTGTCGCCTGCTGATTACAGGTCGTCATGCGCTGCTGTTGCGGCGTTAACGGTTTCTCGGTTGCGCCGACGGCGGTTAAAAAGACCAGGCCAAAAAGTAAAGTCACCAGTAATGTTATTTTCATAGCACCATCCTTTTGTCAGTGTACACATTACACGTTGTCCCTTTGGGAGATATCCCAGGGACTTTATATAAGTCTGGCTGTTACTGGCAAAAATACCACCCGGCAGTAAAAGTATTACTTACCGTTAGCAATATAGGCTTTATTGATTGACAAACCGTAGGCTACTGTGCAATTCGATTATCCACAGTCACACTGGCAGGATACAGAAGAACAACGCATAACGTTACACTGTTATTACCATAGCCGCTTCGTTTTTATTTTGCTCTGAATTAACCAGAAGAAAATAAAAACGAAGCAGCTATGTTATTTCATAAAAGTAACGTTATAACAACTGTGTTGTTTTAGATACGATTAGTGCCGGGGGTGTCTCAGCAACTTTTTTACATATTGGCGCAGCAATTCCGTATCGTGATCAGGAACGCTGGCATCCGGCTTTACGCCTTCAAGTGCCCCTTCTACCTGACGTATCAACATCTCCTGCTCGCTTTGCGCCATGTTACGTAACATTGCTGTGACGATAATCTCTAACGCTTCTACCTGAGCAACCAGTTCTTTCGACTCTTCTTCTTTTTGGGCTAGCTTAAGCAACAACTCTGCTATGAGATTTTTCATGACCATATTTCCTTATTAGTTCCAGGATGACGTTATCACTATGAAGAACCACTGCCTAGAGGCTGAAAGTACTATTTTTATGATACAGGAAGAACTTTACACAAATAATTATCACTGTCGCCGCAGCGAAACGTTTCTCAGACCGTAAACGAGACGATAATAAACCATCAAAAAACAATAATCACGCTATATCATAATTTAAAGTTATGCCATCTATAGAAAAACTTCACGGATAAAGAATATATCTTTTAATTTAAACCATATCGTAACGGCAGAAGCGCCGTTACGATGCACCGCTATTGGCCTTTCGCTTTTTGCGCGTTACGCCGACGACGTAACGCCAGAGTCAGTTGCCCAATATTGATCAATACGATCGCCGCCGTAGCGATAAAAACCCAGCGGAAACCGGCCATCGCCGATACCGTCGCGCCCATCAACGGCCCAACCACGTTGCCCAGGTACATAAATGACTGGTTGTAGCCAAAAATACGTCCGGTAATTTGGTCGCTGGAGTATTTCACCAATAGCGTTTGTACGGCGGGTAACATCGCGCCATCGGCAAAGCCTAACAAGAAACGCAACAGCCCCAACTGGAACGGCGTGGTGACCCAGGACATCGCGAAGAAAAGCAGCACTGCGCAGATAAGCGTGGCCATCAGAATTCTTTCCGTGCCGATTCTGTCGCCAAGTTTTCCCAGGCGAGGCGCGGAGATAAGCGCGGAGATACCGGGCACCGAGGCAATTAACCCGCTAAGAAAGGCGATGTTATTACTGTCCGGCATCATTGATTTGATAAACAGCGCCAGAATTGGACTGATGGAACCATTACAGAGTTGAATGACCATCGTGGTAAAAAACAGACTGATCACCAGCGCAGGATAAGGTAACGACGCAAAAACGGCTTTACCGCTCAGGCGTTCGCTTTTCCTGATGACCGGACGCACGCCTTCTTTAATTAAAAATAGCGTGACCAGAAAGCTCACCACCAACAGCATGGCGGTAATCAGAAATACCGCCCGCAGCCCGATATGATCCGCGACAAAGCCGCCCATTAACGGCCCGCCGATAACGCCGCTGATCTGCGCGGTAGAAAGCGTACTGAGCGCCCAGCCGCTACGTTCGCGCGGTACCTGAGAGGCTACCAGCGCCATGGCATTGGGGATATAGCCTGACGTTAACCCCATGATTCCGCGCAGCAGGAAAAGTTGCCAGACATGGGTCGCGAATGCCTGCAGTAGAATAGCTATCGCCATCCCGAGCGACGCGCGCAATAGCATCAGTTTACGCCCTTTACGATCGGCGAGACTGCCCCACATCGGCGACACAATGGCGGAAATAAGAAACGTGATGCTAAACGTTAACCCGGACCACATTGATAACGCTTCATGGGAAGAGACGCCAAGCTGGGAAATATAAAGGGGTAAGAATGGCAGGATTTGGCTGATTGCCAGACCGGTAAAAAAACATCCAAACCAGACGGAAATTAGATTAACTTTCCAGGATTCCATAAGACTCGTAACGATAAGTAGCTGAAAATACGCGTTAGCTTAGCAGGCTCTCTTTTTCCTGGTGGTTCCAGAGGTGCGATACGTCACACTTTGCTATTTTGTCTCCCCGTTCATCATTTTTGTGAAACATGTCACATTATATAGCCGCGCAAGGCAGACGTTTATGCTTTAACGACACACGCCGTAGCCCCGCATTCCAAGATGAAAATGGTTAGCATGCGCAGCGTTATAGTCAGGCCCGAGCCCATTGCCATAATAATGGCAACTGGCGTTTAACATAGCGCGTAACCAGGGCCCCGTCTCATCGCGCTCCCAGCCGCGCAGGATAGTGATTTTTCGGCCATCCGATAGCTGAAACCCGCTGACATCCAGCGCTTCTGCGCTGGCATGTTCACTGCGACGCGCATCCGGGCGGTGATAAATATTACGGCAGGCATAGCTGCCCAGATGTTCGATGCGGGTCAGGCGGCGCTTCATCCACGTTTCTGTTAAAGGTTTTACCTGCTGTTCGACAAACAGCGCGGAGCGCAGCGCCAGCGGGCAGGAGGCTAAAAAACTGCTGCTCAGTTTGACCTGGCCAAAATCTCTGACGCGCACAACATGGGACAAGGGACATTCACCAGCGCTATCCGCAACAGGTTGTGATGAAATTAATCCCTGTTGATTGGCCGCCGTTAAAAGCTCCCGGCACTGCGACGGCGTAAGGCGCTGTAGTTTAAAGGTAGTGATCCAGCCTGGCGGATCGGCAAGTTGTAGCGGAGCAAAAGGATTATAATAAGAGGGAAGATAACGATATCCCTGCCCGCCAATGCCGCCCAACAGCACAATAATCAGAAAACCCTTACCTCTCACACGGCCTCCGTTCTCACATCCCATAAACATTATGGCAGAAGCCCGCGAAACCCGCGTTTTGTCGTGGTAATGTATACGCTTTGCATTCGATGGAATGGGTTTTTAAGATGGCGAAATTGCGGGTAGGAATAGTATTTGGCGGTAAGTCGGCGGAACATGAAGTGTCTTTGCAATCAGCGAAAAATATCGTTGATGCGATCGATAAAACCCGCTTCGACGTGGTGCTGTTAGGGATAGATAAGGCAGGACAATGGCATGTTAACGATGCGGAAAATTATTTGCAGAATGCAGACGATCCGGCACATATCGCGCTACGTCCTTCGGCAATCAGTCTGGCCCAGGTGCCTGGCAAACACCAACACCAATTGATTAACGCCCAGAACGGGCAGCCGCTACCGACGGTAGATGTTATTTTTCCTATCGTCCACGGTACGCTGGGCGAAGACGGCTCATTGCAGGGGATGCTGCGCGTCGCAAACTTACCGTTTGTCGGTTCAGACGTGCTGAGCTCCGCAGCCTGCATGGATAAAGACGTCGCCAAACGACTGCTACGCGATGCAGGACTGAATATCGCCCCGTTTATTACACTCACCCGAACGAATCGTCACGCGTTTAGTTTTGCCGAGGTTGAATCCCGTCTGGGGCTGCCGCTGTTCGTTAAGCCCGCCAATCAGGGCTCTTCGGTCGGCGTCAGTAAAGTCGCTAACGAAGCGCAATATCAGCAGGCGGTCGCGCTGGCTTTCGAATTCGATCATAAAGTGGTGGTGGAGCAAGGGATCAAAGGGCGCGAAATCGAATGCGCCGTATTAGGTAACGATAACCCACAGGCCAGTACCTGCGGCGAAATCGTACTGAATAGCGAATTTTACGCCTACGATACTAAGTATATTGATGATAACGGCGCACAAGTTGTCGTGCCTGCGCAGCTCCCTTCCGGGGTGAATGACAAGATCCGCGCGATTGCGATCCAGGCTTATCAGACGCTGGGGTGCGCGGGTATGGCGCGTGTCGATGTCTTCTTAACAGCAGACAATGAGGTCGTGATTAACGAGATCAATACGCTGCCAGGTTTTACCAATATCAGTATGTATCCAAAACTCTGGCAGGCGAGCGGATTGGGCTATACCGATTTGATCAGTCGCCTGATTGAGCTGGCGCTGGAACGCCATACGGCGAATAACGCCTTAAAAACCACGATGTAATAGCGCACGCCCGATAGCGCAACGTTTATCGGGCGTCTTTTACCTCATCATCTTCGCGCCGGCGAATGATGAACCCCGCCAGCCAGAAGCTGATAATCCACGTTACCAGCCCAACGCCATAGGTTTGCCATCCTTTCGCCTCAAAACCCAGCAATCCTACGACACCATTCAAAATAAAGATAAGGCCAATAGAGAAGGCATAGTAGTGCCAGTCACGACGAATTTTTACAGGCAAACGCATAACGACTCCGACGTATTAACAGCAACAAAAACGTATTTTTGCATACTTCTGGCGAGCGAGTCTGTGGGGGATACGGAATTTCTTAAATGTTAATTGATTTTGATAAAAGTGATCGTTTTGTGACAACTAACAAAAATTTACGCGATGGATACATTTCGTATGTGAAATTACCATGATTCTGATATTGACAAACACAATGACCTGTCAGACTTCACAGTAAGCCGATGGCATAACGCCAGATCGTAGCCGATCATCCTGGAGGTCTTTATGGCTGATTTCACTCTCTCAAAATCGCTGTTCAGCGGGAAGCATCGAGAAACCTCCTCTACGCCCGGAAATATTGCTTACGCCATATTTGTACTGTTTTGCTTCTGGGCCGGAGCGCAACTCTTAAACCTGCTGGTTCATGCGCCGGGCATCTATGAGCATCTGATGCAGGTACAGGATACAGGTCGACCGCGGGTAGAAATTGGGCTGGGCGTCGGGACGATTTTTGGCCTGGTACCCTTCCTCACGGGCTGCCTCATTTTTGCCGTTATCGCCGCGTTTTTACGCTGGCGTCACCGTCACCAATAAACCTTAGCGCGCTGGAGAAAATATCCCAGCGCGAAATTTATCGCCCCATACACCGCACCCGCCGCTCATCAACTCGTTTAGCAAACCAGGCGGTCGTCAGCTTGCGCGTGATCTTCGGGCTTTCCAGTTGAATACCGGGCAACATTTCCCGCGCAAGCGTCTTGCCCGTTTTGGCCTCGGCCAGTTTATAGACTTTCTTGTAGAGCGCCGTTTTTTCAAACGCCAGGCTATCGCCTTTCTCCAGTTGGCTGCGAATTTCACGCTCACTCATTCCCAACTGCCCTGCCAGTTTGCGCACCGCTAACTCTGTTTTGCCCGGTTCCTTGCTGTTATAACGAATCAGATCGCCATCCAGCGCCAGTTTTACCCCACTGGCTTTACTGACGGCATTCTGGAACGCAGCGTTACGGCTGGCGTACCATCCCGCGTTGAAGTCGGCGAAGCGGAAAACAGGCGCGCTGTAGTTCGCCGGGTAATTCAGCAAATGGTAGGTTCCAAACCACAACCCGCCACGGCGCGTAAAGACCTCCTGACGTACCGTACCCGTCATCTTCCACGGATAGCCTTTCGCGTGCTGTTCGGCAAAGGCAATGCTGACCTGCATCGGGCCGCCCGTATGCACCGGGTTATATGAGCCAAATAGCGTCTGCCCCATAGGAACCATATTGATAAAGTCGTCAAAAATAGCGCTAAGCTGTTTTTCGGTTCTTACCGTGTCCAGGCGTTCGCTATAGCTCTTGCCGTTGGGGGAGTTAATTTTCAGCGCGGTGTGCACCAGAAACAGCGGAATGTGTAGTCGTTCAGCACGACGATCAATCTCCTGCCAGGCGATTTTACTTAGCCCCGGCACGACAGGATCCGCCTGATAACCGGACTCCTGCTGGGCGACAGCCAGCACCGAACAGATATTTTCTACCGTCGGCGCCAGCCCCTGGCTCTTAAACGTTGTCGCGATATCTTTCGCCCAGGCCTCTCTGTCTTTGACACTGGCCGGCATTTTCTGACGTACTACGCTTGCCACGTCGACAGGCTTCTCGCCCTTGCTCACCGGCTGCCCGGATTGACTACTACAGCCAGCCAATATGGCAACCGCCAGAAAAGGCAGAGGATAAAGACGGGACGCCGCCGACATAACGTTTCCTTCTGTTAGCTAAAAGAGTGGGTCACTTCCTGAACTGGCTGATCATCTAACTGGCGTTCAAAGCTACGTAAACGTTTATAAATAGACATCAGCTCCACCAGAGTCGTCCAGGAGTTAATCAAATACTGGAACGAACCGCGCACCTGGCCAAACACGTTGGTGATTTGCGTCATCAGCCCCAGCGTAATCGTACCGGCAACAATGGAAGGAAACAGCAGGAACAAACCGAAAACGTTATCGACCTGCAAATAGAGAATGCGCGCGATGTTGAAATACATATAGTGAAAGTAGAGACGGAAGTAGTTATGGCGCACCGCGCTAAACAGTTCACGGACGGTTGGCGGCGTGGCGCGGCTGGCGTCATCTTCACCGTAGACCAGCTCCTTACGATAAGCTGCTTCCACTCGCTGATTTTTAAATTCCAGCCCCGGCAATTTGATCCCGACGACTGCCAGCAGGCCCGTCCCCATTAATGACCAGACTATGGCGGCAATGACCAGGCCGTAAGGGATATGTCCTACGACGGGTAAATCCGGCACATGCGCTGACAGGGTGACCAACACCGGCAGAAAGGCGATGAGCGTCATAATGGCATTGATAAAACTCACGCCCATATTCTCCAGTGTAGAGGCAAAACGCATGGTGTCTTCCTGCACACGCTGGGCGGCCCCTTCGATATGGCGCAGGTACTGCCAGTGCGCCATATAGTGCTCATTCATTGCGGTACGCCAGCGAAATACATAGTGGCTGACAAAGAAGTTGTTCAGCACACCGATCACCACGGCGATAAGCGCAATACCGAGAAACACCCCCACTTCATGATAAAATTGACCAAGAGTGACCTTGTGCGGCGAGCTGAGCGCCGTTTGAATCAAATCATAGAACGGCGCGTACCAGGCGTTAACCGCGACGCCAACCTCCACCAAAAACCAGGTGACAAAAATAATGAGCGAGGTGCCAAGTATCGACCAGTACTGCCAGCGGTGCGGGCTATAGATGAACCAGAACGTTGCAAATAATCCCACGCAAATCAGGTAATAAGCATAAAAAATCAGATAGTCCAGCGACCAGAAGCGCGCTGCGCTGATAGGCACTTCATCGGATGCCCCCACAAGTCGCGCCACCCAATCTCCTCCTCCCGCCTGCCAGAAAATGACGGCGATCAGCGCCCAAACAAACGCCGACATGAAAAACGGCCCTGGCTTTGGGAAAAAAGATTTAAACATCATGCTCTCCTGCTAACTTCTTATCTTTATTACGGCTGCTGTGACGGCGGCAATAGCACGCCATGCCCACGCAAATGAAAGGGCTAAACCAGGCATTGTGACCTACGTTGTGACGCTTAGTTCGCACTTCTGCTCAACAGAATTGTTTCGACGAGTTTCATTCTAAGCAGGCAGGCTGGCGCTATTAGGTTATCACAAGCGCTTTATCACAAAAGTAAACATTCTTCATCACGAAAACCCGCCGTTACGTTTTTTCACCCACTTTTTTCTCTTTAACGTTTTGCAATGTGCCGCCGGGTAGTATAAATACGCATAACCACCGTTATTTCACTTATGGACATCACCGTTGAAACGTAGTCTGCTTTTTACTGCCATGCTGTTTGCGGCATCACTTACTTCTGTCCAGGCGGCTCAGCCGATTGCCGATCCGGTTTTTGCCTCTGATATCGTTGATCGTTATGCCGAGCATATCTTTTATGGTAGCGGCGCCACGGGCATGGCGCTGGTGGTGATCGACGGCAATCAACGCGTGTTTCGTAGTTTCGGTGACACCAGACCGGGCAATAATGTTCGTCCACAGCTTGATTCGGTCATTCGTATCGCTTCTCTCACCAAGCTAATGACCAGTGAAATGTTGGTAAAATTGCTCGATCAGGGAACGGTAAAATTAAACGATCCTCTCAGCAAATATGCGCCTCCCGGCGCGCATGTCCCGACGTATCAAGGCACGCCGATTACGTTGGTCAACTTAGCGACCCACACCAGCGCGCTTCCGCGAGAACAGCCCGGCGGCGCGGCGCATCGTCCGGTATTTGTCTGGCCAACCCGCGAACAACGCTGGAACTGGCTCTCCACAGCAACGTTAAAAGTCGCGCCAGGCTCGCAGGCGGCCTATTCCAATCTGGCGTTCGACCTGTTAGCCGACGCGCTGGCGACCGCCTCCGGCAAACCTTATACGCAACTGTTTGAAGAAAAGATTACCCGCCCGCTGGGAATGAAAGACACCACGTTTACCCCCTCTCCCGATCAGTGTAAGCGTCTGATGGTGGCAGAAAAAGGCGCAAGCCCCTGTAATAATACGCTGGCTGCCATTGGCAGCGGCGGGGTCTATTCTACGCCAGGAGATATGATGCGCTGGATGCAACAGTATCTGTCGTCAGATTTCTATCACCGTAGCCATCAGGCCGATCGTATGCAAACGTTGATTTATCAGCGCACACAGTTAAAGAAAATCATCGGGATGGACGTACCAGGTAAAGCCGACGCGCTCGGTCTGGGCTGGGTCTATATGGCGCCAAAAGACGGACGTCCTGGCATTATCCAGAAAACAGGCGGCGGCGGCGGTTTTATTACCTATATGGCGATGATCCCACAATATAATATTGGCGCTTTTGTGGTCGTAACCCGTTCCCCCCTCACTCGTTTTACCAATATGAGCGACGGGATTAACGATTTGGTTACTGAGCTAAGCGGCAATAAACCGATTGCTATTCCTGCATCCTGAGTCGTCGCGCCTCGCGCTATATCAGACGAGGCGCAACATTTTTGTTAATATTCGGAGGGCAAACGGTTAATACTGATCAGTTTGCCTTTATTCATTTCAATATAATTACCCTTACGCAGGGCCGCGAGGACTTCCGCCACCACCGATCGCGATACACGCGTTCGTTGATGAATATAGTTCATAACACCAATACGTGATCGAAGTTCTTCATCCCACTCAATCATTGTCATTAACGTCGCACGAATCTGGTCGTAAGAATTATTACCAATGAGCTGCTTGTCACGAAGTTCCAGTACCTGACTTTTCCATACTAGCCAACAGAAGGCTTCACGCCACAGTTGGTTCTGCTCAATGATGGCGAGAGTTTGTGATGATGAGAGGCGATAACCGATGCAACCGCTCTCCGCAATTAATTTATATTGTGCCTCTTTTTTCGCCACACCATCGGCTAAGCCGAAAATAAAGGGGGCCTGCACAATACCAATAAGAACTTTATCACCTCGAACTAACGAAACAACCCCCTCTAAAATAACAAAGGTATGGGTATTACTTTCATCAGGTGAACAGATAATCTCTTTATCGTTAACAAACTCGAAACGCGTACCATACTTAGAAAGGCATTTATCGAGTTTATTGAATTCCTGTAGTGGCTTGCTTAAAGATAACATATGCATTCCTTGCAATAATGCCCGTCAAGTCCTTGACGGGCATTTTTCAGTTTAAATTACCTTTATTTCTCCTGAGAGAAAATGATTACCAGGTATATTTAACACCAACGTTTGCAGACCAGTCTTGATCAACATCACCGCCGCCGAGGTAGTTAGCATCGGTGTAAGCGCTGAAGTTCTTCGTGAAGCTGAACTGAGTACCCAGACCAACACGTACCGCAGAACCTTCTACGCCGTTGTCGATAGAGTCGCCGTTTACGTCAGCATCGTTGTTGGAGTCGTCGTAAACGTAAGCCAGTTTGAAGTACGGCGTCAACGCCTGATCTTCGCTGTAAGTGAAGGTATAACCTGCATCTACACCGAGTTCATAACGCATGCTGTCGTAGGACTGACCGTCAACTTTCATGTCGTTGCTCAGTTGGTAGTCGTCGCCAGACTGGAACAGACCAGACACGCTGCCGTACGGAGTCAGGTAACCTGCATCACCCAGTTTCCAGTCGTAGCCCAGTTTCAGACCGAAGCCCCAGGCGTCAGAAGAGGTGTTGCCGTCAACGTAAGTACCGTCGCTCATGTTAGCAGACAAATCGTTGTTGAAGTGAGAGTAGCTCAAGTTACCGTCAACAAAGATGTTGTTTGCGAAGCGAGCGGAAGAGTAGATGTAGGCAGACTGGCTGTCCTGATCCACCTGACCGGTACGATCGCTCAGATCGCCTTTCGCGAAACCTGCTGCCGCACCAACGATCCACTTAGCGTTGTTACCGTCAACTTTGGTATCAACACCGACCATGATGCCATTAACATCCTGATCGTAGTTAATGGTGCCGTTGTCGCCGTTGAAGTTACCGCCGAAGTAGCTTACCCATGCGCCGCCGTTATCCGCCAGGCCATGACGAGCGTTGGTCAGACGAGTACCAACGGTGTCTTGTTCCAGGTTCCAGATATTGGTGTTCGCAGAAGGAATGCTCAGCGCCATGTTAGCGTAGTCGGTCAGTTCCATCTGTTCCAGCACGACAGTGTTGCCTTCCTGCTTAGCCTGATAGGTGTAAGCACCCAGGTCAGCTTTGTTTGCTGCAGAGAAGGTTGCGTCGGTGTTTGCGTCATTGACATAAATCAGCTCGTTGCCTTTGTAATCTGCAACAGAACCGGCACCAGTAGCGTTGTCGATGCGAACTTTATAGTTACCGGTAGCCGCTACAACATTGTCAACAGAGCTGTTATCCAGTTCGTCGCCGTTGTTGATATCGCCATTACCGTTGATGGTCAGGTGACCGTCAGAGTTCATCGCGATAGTACCGTAACCATAGTTAGCCTGAGTGGTATCCCAGGTACGGTCGTTCACCAGGTCAGCATTCAGAACATAATCGCTGCTATGGATATTGAACACACCAGAAACAACATTACCGTTGTGATCAGCAGTATTGCCGCTGGTCAGTTCCAGTTTATCAGTACTGAATACTTCGGTATCAAACTGACCAACATTCACATCCAACACACCACCGTTAGTTACGGTGATGGTATTAGCATACAGGTTTGAGTAAGTACTCCAGCCAGTAGATTCGGTCAAACCAACAGTACTATAGGAGTCAATTGTCAGGTGATCGGTGTCAACATAACCACCTTCACCAATGTTCAGTGAAGAACCATTAGTCAAATCAATGGTGTCTGATGTTAAATCAGAATCAGAAATATTAACCTGAGAACCATTGTTTACAGCCAGCGTATCAACAGTCGAGTCCCCAACGGTGTCCCATTCAGAACCATTGTTCAGCGTCACGTTAAACACGCCGCTCTGGAAAACTTCATTACCAACGATACGATTCCAGGCATTATCTTCCAATGTTGCGCCTGGAGTAAGGCTGTTCGTTTCAACATCATACATACGGGACGTTGTATCAACAGTATAAGTCGCCTGACCAACCCACTTACTGCCATTATCAAGTGTAAGGTTCAGTTCGTCGACGTTGAGGCCGTCATCAGCCCAGCCATGGTTGGTATCAGGAACACCATCACCGTTAGTATCATCACCATCCGCATCGAAATTGGCGTTCCAGGTACTGGTAAATTTGACATCACCCATCAGCGTAGAATTACTGAAGTACACATTGTTCTTCATTGCATAGTCTGAAGCACCATTGTCATCAGTGAAAGATAATGCAACGTCGCCCGCACCAGTATAATCGCTCGGCTCATCGGAATTGCCAAAGTGACCAGTGCCAAAAGTACCAGTGCCAGTATCATAAGCACGATCCAGGATATAATCTGAACCGGAAGTTACAGTAGAGTCAAATACATTAATATTGTTATCCCAGTTATGGGATTCCGTCGTATAAGTGTTGTTGTAAGTATTTCCCTGAGACAAGGCAATACCTGCAACACGGGAATTGTTGGAAATATTGATGTTGCTTTCTACATCAAGATTCACCGCCACGCCTTTGCTGACATCGAATGTTTCATTTGTGTACTTAGTTACATCACCATCCTTATAGGAATCAGTGAAGTAAAACGCTTCATAATCATCATCAATGGTGGAATTAGCGATGTTCAGCGTGAACACATCACCGTCATACCAGTTTCCGTCAACAGTATCAGTACCGTTGTTGAACCGATAATATTCAGAAAGCCCATCGTGATCCAACGTATCAAAACGATCGTAATAACCAACCGGCAGCATGGAAGTAATCGAGCCATGAATAACTGAATTACTAATATTCAGCTCATTACTGGTTGCGTCATTATAATCATGGTTCAGATAATAGGTAGAAATCGTACCATTAACAGTGTCACCGTTGAACGTCTGATCGAAATCACCATTGGCGTTGTTGTAGTAAACGAAACCGCTATAGTTTACATAGTTACCATCAACGGTGCCTGCGGCATCCATATTATTCCAATCAAGCGCGGTGGTAGGATTGTCGTAATAAGTCCAGGTATCGTAAGTAGTAGCATTCGCCTGAGAAGTGATTGCCAGAGTGCAAGCCAATGCTAATTGTGAGACTACAAGTTTCTTTTTCCAGGAGTGCATTTGTCATCCCTCCTCAGGGACGTAATATAGTTGATCCATCAATTATCAATGCATAAAAACATATAAATGTTTAGCAAGGAGGATTATGCGGCGTCATTGCTAAAAGGTTCAATTATTCTTTATCCTCAGTCCGGATTCGGACATGAATTAAAAAGACGTAATGAAAGGAAAATAGATAATTAAAAATCATTCTTTTTCATGAGGTTACAAGAAAATAAAAAAAATAAAATACATATGAGATAAATATGGATTAAAGAAAAATAAAATAAATATGAATAATGTTAAAACCCACATTTACTTAAATGACGATGAAATAAAACTAAAAACAACGTAAAACTAATTCTTATTTAAAATGATATAGTGCCTGAGGTATTAATCTCCGGTATATAAAAGAAGCGCCATGTTCTGCCGCCGCCGGGGCTGCGCCTGCTACGTTAAGGACCGTTTTCGTAAAACATCTGCCTGCAGATTCAGGTATACTGGGCCTTCGATTCCACAAACATCAGGCAGACCATGACAGACCTTATCCATCGCCCTCGCCGCCTGCGCAAATCCGCTGCGCTGCGCGCTATGTTTGAAGAGACAACACTTAGCCTGAACGACCTGGTGTTGCCGATCTTTGTTGAAGAAGAACTCGACGATTACAAAGCTATTGATGCCATGCCCGGCGTAATGCGTATCCCGGAAAAGCAGCTGGCGCGAGAGATTGAACGTATCGCAAATGCTGGTATTCGTTCCGTTATGACCTTCGGCATTTCCCACCATACTGATGACACCGGCAGCGATACCTGGAAAGAAGACGGCCTGGTGGCAAGAATGTCCCGCATCTGTAAGCAAACCGTGCCGGAGATGATCGTCATGTCCGACACCTGCTTCTGCGAATACACCTCGCACGGCCACTGCGGCGTGTTGTGCGAACACGGTGTGGATAACGATGCGACGCTGGCCAACCTCGGCAAGCAGGCCGTTATCGCGGCGGCGGCTGGAGCAGATTTTATTGCGCCCTCCGCGGCCATGGATGGACAAGTCCAGGCTATCCGCCAGGCGCTGGATGCCGCCGGTTTTACCGATACGGCAATAATGTCCTACTCCACCAAGTTCGCCTCTTCTTTCTACGGCCCCTTCCGTGAAGCAGCGGGTACCGCGTTAAAAGGCGACCGCAAGACGTATCAAATGAATCCGATGAACCGCCGTGAAGCGATTCGCGAATCACTGCTCGATGAAGCCCAGGGCGCGGATTGCTTAATGGTGAAACCGGCCGGCGCGTATCTGGACGTGCTGCGTGAAATCCGCGAACGCACAGAGTTGCCGCTTGGCGCTTACCAGGTGAGCGGTGAATACGCCATGATTAAATTTGCTGCTATGGCTGGCGCCATTGATGAAGAAAAGGTCGTGCTGGAAAGTCTGGGCTCGATTAAACGCGCCGGCGCCGATTTGATTTTCAGTTACTTCGCGCTGGATCTGGCTGAGAAAAATATTCTGCGTTAATTCTGTTACAGGGCGGCGCTCTGCCGCCCTTTCCCGACTTTACACCCCACTATTCAGTCGCTGAGTCTAACCCGTTGCCGGACGCGGCTTATCCGGCTTACGGCTATTCCTCGATCGCCTGGCGAATTTGCTGCAACGACGCGGGATCGTCAATGGTTGTCAGATCGCCCGGATCGCGGCCTTCACAGATCGCCTGGATCGTGCGGCGAAGCATCTTTCCGGAACGCGTTTTGGGGAGCTGCGAGACAAACCAGACATGCGCCGGACGACCAAAGTGACCGATCTGGTTGTCCACCAGCGCCATAATCGCTTTTTCCTCGTCGCGCGCCGCCTCGCGATCCGCCAGCGTATCGCTCTGCTTCGGAATGACAAACGCCACCGCCACCTGCCCTTTCAGAGCGTCTTTTATCCCCACCACCGCCACTTCCGCTACGTTCGGGTAACCGGAGATACTTTCTTCTATTTCTCGCGTCCCCAGCCGATGGCCCGCAATATTAATCACATCATCGGTACGGCCCAGAATAAAGTAATACCCCTCGGCATCGCGGATTCCCCAGTCGAAGGTGGCATAAACCTGACGGTTAAACAGCGACCAGTAAGTCTTCACAAAACGCGCATCGTCGCCCCAAATAGTCTGAATACAGCCTGGCGGCAGCGGCCCTTCGATCACCAGCATCCCCTTTTCATTTATGCCGCAAGGTTCGCCGGTGACTTCATTGAGTAGCTGGACGTTATAACCGTACATCGGCACGCCCGGGCTTCCCAGACGCGACGGCCTGTCGTCCAGCGCGCGGGCCAGCGCCATGATCGGCCAGCCGGACTCCGTCTGCCAATAATTGTCGATAACCGGTACGCCCAGCGTCTCCGTCACCCAACTGGCCGTCGGCTCGTCCAGCGGCTCACCGGCCAGATAAAGCGCCTCCAGCGAGGAGAGATCGTGATTACGGATTTGCGCCGTCGGGAATTTTTTCAGCACGCGAATCGCGGTCGGGGCGGAAAACATCCGGTTAACCTGGTATTTTTCGACAATTTTCCACCAGACCCCGCAGTCCGGGTACGTCGGCAGTCCTTCGTAAACAATAGTCGCCATGCCTGCCAGCAGCGGCGCGTAAACGATATAGGAGTGGCCGACGACCCAGCCGATATCCGATGCGCAAAAGAATACGCCGCCCGCCTTGCCGCCAAAAATGGTGTCCATCGAGGTTGCCAGCGCCACCGCATAACCGCCGACGTCGCGCTGGACGCCTTTCGGTTTGCCGGTAGTGCCGGAGGTGTAAAGAATGCATGAGGTTTCATTGGATTCCAGCCACGCCACCGGCACACTCGCGCCGAGATGCTGCTGGCGCAACGTGGCAAAATCCAGATCGCGCCCATCCACCCACGCCATTTTCGCCAGCCCTCTGTCCACCAGCAGAACGTGTTTCGGCTGATGCTGCGCCTGCGCAATAGCGTCATCGAGCAGCTTTTTATACGGCAGAATTTTACCGCCCCGCGCTCCGGCATCCGCCGACACAATCAGCGCCGGTCTGGCATCGTCAATGCGCGCCGCCACGCTGTGCGAGGCAAAACCGCCAAAGACCACCGAATGGATCGCGCCAATACGCGCGCAGGCCAGCAGGGTTATCTGCGCTTCGGCAATCATCGGCATATAGACCAATACGCGATCGCCACGCTGCACGCCCAGCGACAGCAGCATGGCGGCCACAGCGTTGACTTCATCATGCAACTGGCTGAAGGTAAATGTACGCTCTTCATCGGTCTCTGATGAGACGGCAATCAGCGCCAGCGCCTCCGGCTGTTTATCCCGCCAGCGGTCAACGGCGTTATGACATAAGTTAGTGGTGCCGCCGCAAAACCAGCGGGCAAACGGTGGACGGCTATGATCCAGCGTCTGCGTAAACGGCTGTCGCCAGTCGATACGCCGGGCCTGCTCGGCCCAGAACGTCTCCGGTTCGTTAATGGAACGCTGATAAAATTCGCTAAAAGACATCACGCTCTCCTGTTGAACTTACGCCTTACTGCTGGCTGGCTCAGATGACATATAAATCGAGGTATTCGTTAACCGGCATCTGCTCCAGGCGGGCTCTGTCCAGGGAGACATCCAGAATGCGTTGCTGCTGGCGAGTCGGGAACTGACGCGCCAGGTTAATTTTAAATTTTTCGATAAGCTTCGGAATACCGTCGGCGCGGCGACGCGCATGACCAATCGGATACTCCACGACAATCTCGCCAAAGCGTGAGCCATCAGTAAACTCCACGGTGATCGCATTGCCGATAGCACGTTTTTCCGGGTCGTGATAGTCGGCGGTAAAAGCCGGGTCCTCATAACACACGATCTTCTCGCGCAGGGTGTCAATACGCTTGTCCTGCGCCACTTCGTCTTCATAATCCGCCGCGGTTAACCGTCCGAACAGCAACGGCACGGCGACCATATACTGGATACAGTGATCGCGGTCCGCCGGGTTATTGAGCGGGCCTTTTTTATCGATAATGCGAAGACAGGCTTCGTGGGTACGGATGGTCACTTTCTCGATATCCGCTGCCGTTTTACCCGCGGCCTGCATCTGCTCATACAGCGTCATCGCCGCTTCGACGGCGGTTTGCGAGTGGAATTCTGCCGGGAAAGAAATTTTGAATAGCACGTTTTCCATCACGTAGGAGCCGTAAGGACGCTGGAAACGGAACGTTTCACCTTTGAATGAAACGTCGTAGAAGCCCCAGGTTTTGGCGGTGAGCGCCGAGGGATAGCCCATCTCGCCGGTTTTCGCCATCAGCGCCAGACGTACCGCGCGCGAAGTCGCATCGCCCGCCGCCCAGGATTTGCGCGTACCGGTATTCGGCGCATGACGATAAGTGCGCAACGACTGGCCGTCCACCCACGCCAGCGATACCGCGTTGAGGATCTCATCACGCGTCAGCCCCAGCATTTCAGCGACCACCGCGGTCGAGGCCACTTTGACCAGCAGTACATGGTCAAGCCCGACACGGTTGAAGGCGTTTTCCAGCGCGATACAGCCCTGAATTTCATGGGCTTTGATCATCCCGCTCAATACCTGTTTCATGGTCAGCGGCGCTTTGCCGGCGGCGACGGCGTTGCGTGACAACCAATCCGCAATCGCCAGAATACCGCCGAGGTTATCAGAAGGATGGCCCCACTCGGCGGCAAGCCAGGTATCGTTAAAATCGAGCCAGCGGATCATCGCGCCAATGTTAAAAGCTGCCTGTACCGGATCGAGCTGGAACTGGGTGCCCGGCACGCGTGCGCCGTTGGGCACCACCGTGCCTGGCACGATCGGCCCAAGCAATTTTTTACAGGCCGGGTATTCCAGCGCTTCCAGACCACAACCGAGCGTGTCGAGCAGGCAATAATGCGCGGTGTCGTACGCCACCTTTGAGGTGATGTCGTAGTTCATCACGTAATCCACGATATCAATGATTTCACGGTCAAAGTCTGGGCGAACGTTCGAAATATGTGCGGACATAGGGTACAACTCCTGTTTTAATTAGCAACGTTCGTCGATGGCGACAAACTGGCGATCGTCCGGGCCGGTATAATTGGCGGAAGGACGAATAATTTTGTTGTCCTGACGCTGTTCAATAATGTGCGCCGCCCAACCGGTAACGCGGGCGATGACAAACAGCGGGGTGAACATTTCGGTAGGGACGCCCATCATGTTGTAGGAGACCGCCGAAAACCAGTCGAGATTCGGGAACATCTTTTTGGTCTCCCACATCACCGTTTCCAGACGGTCGGCGATGTGGTACATCTTCAGCGAGCCGCCTTCTTCCGAAAGCTGTTTCGCCACCCGTTTGATCACCTGATGGCGCGGGTCGGCGATGGTGTAAACCGGATGTCCAAAGCCAATCACCACCTCTTTGTTTTCCACGCGCTTACGGATATCCGCCTCTGCCTCGTCCGGCGTTTCATAACGCTGTTGAATTTCCAGCGACACCTCATTCGCCCCGCCGTGTTTCGGGCCGCGTAGCGCGCCAATCGCGCCGATAATCGCGGAGTAGACATCCGAGCCGGTCCCGGCAATCACCCGGCTGGTAAACGTCGAGGCGTTGAACTCATGCTCGGCATACAGCACCAGCGAAATATGCATCGCCTTTTCCCAGCTTTGGGTTGGCTTTTCACCATGCAGCAGATGCAGGAAATGGCCGCCGATGGAATCATCGTCGGTTTCCGGCTGAATACGTTCGCCGTTGTGGCTGTAGTGATACCAGTAAAGAAGGATAGAGCTGAGCGAGGCCAACAGCTTATCGGCAATATCGCGCGCGCCGGAGACGGTATGTGCCTCTTTTTCCGGCAGGGTGCAGCCCAGCGCGGAAACGCCGGTACGCATCACGTCCATCGGGTGCGAGGCCGCCGGTAACGCTTCCAGAACGGTACGGACATTGGCGGGTAATCCGCGCAGCGCTTTTAACTTGCTTTTATACGCGTTCAGCTCGTCGCGGGTCGGTAATTTTCCGTGGATCAGTAAATGCGCGACTTCTTCAAATTCGCAGTGCTCCGCCAAATCGAGAATGTCGTAACCGCGATAGTGCAGATCGTTACCGCTTTTTCCCACGGTACACAGAGCGGTATTTCCGGCTGGTACGCCAGACAAGGCGACGGATTTTTTGGGCTTAATGACATGGTTATTATTTTGCAGGATCGTGGTATCGCTCATAGTGTCCTCGTCATTTTTTTTAATGTGTAGGGTATTGAGGCGTATAGGCCGGATAAACGTAGTGCCATCCGGCATTGCCTGATGGCGGCTTCGCCTTATCAGGCCTACAGGCTACGATTTTTTATTCCTGTACAGCGCGTCCAGCTTCTCTTCGAACTGGTAGTAATTGATGCTTTCGTATAGCTCGTTGCGGGTCTGCATGATGTCGATCACGTTCTTTTGCGTCCCTTCCTGGCGCAGCACGGTATAGACTTTTTCTGCGGCGCGGTTCATGGCGCGAAACGCCGACAACGGATAGAGCGCCATCGCCACGTGTGCGCTGCGCAACTCGTCGGTCGTAAACAGCGGCGTCGCGCCAAACTCAGTGATGTTGGCGAGGATCGGCACCTGCGCCACGTCGGCGAACTGGCGGTACATCGACAGTTCGGTGATCGCCTCCGGGAACAGCATGTCAGCCCCCGCGTCCACGTAAGCCTGCGCACGATCGAGAGCCGCCTCCAGCCCTTCCACCGCCAGCGCATCGGTACGCGCCATGATCACAAAGTTCGGATCGGTGCGTGCATCCACTGCCGCCCGAATTCGGTCTACCATCTCCTCTTTCGAGACGATCGCTTTGTTTGGACGGTGTCCACAGCGCTTAGCGCCAACCTGGTCTTCAATATGCAGCGCGGCGGCGCCCGCTTTGGCTATGGACTTTACCGTCCGCGCGACATTAAAGGCGGAGGAGCCAAAGCCAATATCCGCATCCACCAACAGCGGCAGCGGACAAACATCCGTGATGCGCCGGATATCGGTTAACACATCATCCAGCGTCGAAATCCCCAGATCCGGCAGTCCAAGCGAGCCCGCCGCTACGCCGCCGCCAGAAAGATAGATAGCCTGATACCCGGCCCGTTGGGCCAACAGAGCATGGTTGGCATTGATCGCGCCGACAATTTGTAATGGATTCTCTTTAGCGAGCGCGGCGCGAAATGCCTGCCCCGGCGAATGTAAAGACATATCTCGTCCTCATGTTAGTAAATTGTTACTCAGAATGTATTCACCAAAGCAAAGGCTATGCCAGGCAAAGAGGCAGCGAGAAAATTAAATACAATGAGATTTAAAAACAGGTAATTACAGTCATTCTTGTTATGAATAAGCGCGATTAAGGGAAAAGAAAAACGTGTCAGCTAACGTTTCATGAAACGAATCGCTCTGTTTCATTGCAACATTTATGAAACACGTTTAAAACAAAAAATCGCCCCTTAAAGATGAATCTACTGCGATGACGACTGCCCACAGCGCTCCGCGCGATAATAGCGATAAACCGGTGATCTGGACGGTCTCCGTAACGCGTCTGTTCGAACTGTTTCGGGATATCAGCCTGGAATTCGATCATCTGGCGACCATCACGCCTATTCAACTCGGCTTTGAAAAGGCGGTGACCTATATTCGCAAAAAACTGGCGACCGAGCGCTGCGACGCGATTATCGCGGCGGGTTCGAATGGGGCCTATTTAAAAAGTCGCCTGTCAATACCGGTGATCCTCATCAAGCCCAGCGGATTCGATGTATTACAGGCACTGGCGAAAGCGGGAAAGCTCACCTCGTCTATCGGTATCGTGACCTATCAGGAGACCATTCCGGCTTTACTTGCCTTTCAGAAAACGTTTCACCTCCGTCTTGAACAGCGAAGCTATGTCACCGAAGAGGACGCGCGCGGGCAAATTAACGAACTTAAGGCCAACGGTATTGAGGCCGTCGTCGGCGCGGGATTAATTACCGATCTGGCGGAAGAAGCGGGAATGACAGCCATCTTTATTTATTCCGCGGCGACCGTTCGTCAGGCTTTTCATGATGCGCTGGATATGACCCGTCTGACACGGCGCCAGCGCGTGGATTACCCATCCGGCAAGGGATTACAAACCCGGTATGAACTGGGTGATATACGCGGCCAGTCGCCGCAAATGGAGCAGGTCCGCCAGACGATTACACTCTATGCCCGCTCCCGTGCGGCAGTGCTGATTCAGGGGGAGACGGGGACCGGAAAAGAGCTGGCGGCACAGGCGATTCACCAGACGTTTTTTCACCGCCAGCCTCACCGTCAGAATAAGCCATCCCCTCCCTTTGTCGCCGTCAATTGCGGCGCGATTACCGAGTCGTTGCTGGAAGCGGAACTGTTTGGTTATGAAGAGGGCGCGTTTACCGGTTCACGACGAGGAGGCCGGGCGGGGCTGTTTGAAATCGCACACGGCGGCACGCTGTTTCTGGATGAAATCGGCGAAATGCCCTTGCCGTTACAAACCCGACTTTTGCGCGTACTGGAGGAAAAAGCCGTCACTCGCGTCGGCGGACACCAGCCGATCCCGGTGGATGTCCGGGTGATCAGCGCCACGCATTGCGATCTGGATCGGGAAATAATGCAAGGACGTTTTCGCCCCGATCTCTTTTACCGCCTGAGTATTCTGCGTCTGACGCTTCCTTCTTTGCGCGAGCGGCAGGCTGATATTTTGCCGCTGGCGGAAAGCTTTTTAAAACAGTCGCTGGCGGCGATGGAAATTCCGTTTACCGAATCGATACGTCATGGATTAACACAGTGTCAGCCGCTTTTGCTGGCCTGGCGCTGGCCCGGTAATATTCGCGAACTGCGTAATATGATGGAGCGCCTGGCGCTTTTTTTAAGCGTCGATCCCGCGCCAACACTGGACAGGCAGTTTATGCGGCAGTTATTACCTGAGCTTATGGTGAACACAGCAGAACTGACGCCTTCAACCGTGGATGCGCACACGCTACAGGATGTGCTGGCGCGCTTTAATGGCGATAAGACCGCGGCGGCGCGTTATCTGGGGATTAGCCGCACCACCCTTTGGCGTCGTTTAAAAGCATGTGCCAAAGACCAGTCGGGTAATTAAGATAAATGACAACGTCCTGAATGCCTGATGGCGCTACGTTTACTGCAGGCCGTCATCCGGCAAAACGGATGCCAGTTGCCAGCAATAAAAATACCCGCCGGAAACCCAGACGGGTATTTTATTATGATGCAACGCTTTTATTTCTTTTTATAAATATCAGCCGTACCATGAATTTTATTTTCTGTCTGCCCGGACGTCAGCACCACCACATCCGCCCCTTTTTCATCCGCCTTTTTGATTAAATCTTCTCTGGCATCCAGCGGCGACATTTCCCCGGTGGTGGAAATCGTGCCAATTTTCGTGTATTCCGAGGCGACTTTATCAAAGTCCGTTTTTTTCATCATTTCTGCGGCATAAACGTTTGTCACGACAAACGCTAATGCGCCAAGCATAACCTTGTAGCCAGTTTTCATAGCAAAACCCTCGTTTTATTATTACGCCATCATCGCTTTATCAGAACAAAAAGGCCGTTCGGACTGATTAAATAAGTAGTGTAGATTGCTGAAAAAATCCAGTCAGCCCCCGCTCTGTCCGCGTAACAACGCGGATTAAAACGCCCCTGCTTTGTGATCTCTCTCGCAATCATCTGGTTTGACTATTAATAAGATGAACGTTATTTCTTGAGGCTATGGGAAGAGTTGTCTATGGAGCCGTTTCATGCCGTTGTGCTTACCGTCAGTCTGTTTGTGTTAACCTTTTTTAATCCCGGCGCGAATCTGTTTGTGGTGGTACAAACCAGCCTCGCATCAGGACGCCGGGCGGGAGTCATCACCGGCCTGGGCGTCGCCACGGGAGACGCCTTTTATTCCGGGCTGGGGCTTTTCGGTCTGGCGACGCTCATTACGCAATGCGAAGCGGTATTTTCTCTTATCAAAATTGTCGGCGGCGCCTATTTATTATGGTTCGCCTGGAACAGTATTCGCCACCAGGCGACGCCGCAAATGAGCACGCTCCAGACGCCGATTGCCGCCCCGTGGACAATTTTCTTTCGCCGGGGATTAATGACCGATTTATCCAATCCGCAAACCGTACTGTTTTTTGTCAGTATTTTTTCCGTAACGCTTAGCGCAGAAACGCCCACATGGGCAAGGTTAATGGCCTGGGCCGGAATTGTGCTGTCATCCGTTATCTGGCGTATTTTTCTCAGCCAGGCCTTTTCGCTCCCCGCAGTCCGCCGCGCTTATGGCCGAATACAGCGCATTGCCAGTCGTGTTATCGGCGCCATTATCGGGATGTTTGCGCTCAGACTTCTCTATGAAGGCGTGACGCATCGCTAATGTTTGCCCGGTAGCCTTTGCTACCGGACGATAAGCGTTATCAAAACGCCCATGAAACGCTGCCTACAATGCTACGCTCGGCGCCAAAATAACAATAAGAGAGCGAATTACAGGCAGCGACATAGCGTTTGTCCGTCAGGTTATTTACGTTGAGCTGGGCGCTCAAGCCATTTAACCCAATGCTGGATAAATCATACCCTACCACCATATCGACCAGTGTATAGGACGGCAAGGTGTGGGTATTCAGGCGATCGCTGGTCACGCCGTTGACGTACCGGATGCCGGAGCCCAAAGTCAGCCCCTCTAACAGACCGCTTTTCACATCGTAGCTTAGCCAGGCGCTGGCCTGGTTCCGTGGAGCATAAACCGCGCGCTTACCCTGTTCTTGCGGGCTACTTTTCTTATAACGGATATCAGTATAGGTATACGCCGCCTGCAAACGGACGCTATCCGACAAATGGCTAATGGCCTCCAGTTCCACCCCTTTAGACTCAATTTCACCAATCGAGCGGTACGGATCGGTAGGTTCTTCTTTGGTCGCGATATTGGTCTGATTAATACGATACACGGCGGCGCTAAACTGGCTGTTCCCCCCCGGCGGTTCGTATTTTACCCCCGCCTCCCACTGCTTGCCTTTCATCGGTTCCAGCACATTGCCGTTTTCGTCGGCGAAGCTGGTCGGCGTAAACGCGGTAGAATAACTGAGATAGGGGGCGACGCCATTGTCGAACAGATAAAGCAACGCGGCACGGGTGCTGACGTTGTTTTTATCGAGATCGCTGCGTGAATCATGAAGTTTGTCGATGTTAGACACGCTGACCCGATCGTAACGACCGCCCAACGTAAAGCGCCAGCGATCCCATGACATCTGATCCTGTAAATAGTATCCAGTCTGCCGCAGCTTATGTTTTTCACGGCTATACAACGTAATATAATCCGGCTGAGCGCCATAAACGGGGTTGAAAGCGTCAATCGGCGGAAACGCGCCATAATAGCCAGTAGTATGATTACTGCGATCCTGATAATCGATCCCCACCAGCAGACGATGATTAATCGCCCCGGTATCCACGCTGCCGTCGAGCTGATTATCCAGCGCGATAGCCGACATTTTCTCCCCGGAGCCGGAATAGCCGCGATTCAGCGCCGTTTCATTCAACCAACCTGCGGCATAGACCTGATTCAACGTCACTTTGGTATGCAAATAACGTAATTTTTGCCGTACCGACCAGCCGCTATCGAACAGATGCTCAATGTTATAACCCACCATATTTTCACGGCGATCGTATTTGTCGTAGTCATCTTCACCTTCAAAGAAAGTGTTAGAAATTTTTCCGCCGTTATAAGGTACAACCGTGCCTTGATAAGGCAGTCCGGAGTGGCTACCGCCTTGCGGATCACGGTGCAGATAGGCCATAAGCTCAAGACGCGTCCGATCGGTAATTCGCCAGGTCAGGCTCGGCATCAGCGCATAACGTTCCTCTTTCAAGGGGGTAAACTGCGAATCGGCGTAACGTGTCATGCCGCTAAGACGCGCCGCCACACGTTCATTGTCATCCAGTGGGCCGGTCACATCAAAAGCCGCCCCGCGCTGGTTGTGATTGCCGGCAAACAGCTTCACCTCTCCCCCGGCATCAAACGCTGGTTTTCGCGACGTCAGCGCGACAATGCCGCCTGGCGATGAACGTCCATACAGAACGGATGCCGGGCCGCGTACCACCTCGATATCTTCCAGAAACCAGGGGTCAACCACCAACGAACTGTGCGAATTGGTGTCGCCCATCATTTTTAACCCGTCGAGATAGACGTTATCCAGACTACCGTCCGAAAAACCACGCAATACGATGTAATCAAAGCGGTTAGACGCGCCTATCTGATTACTGTATACGCCTGGGGTGTAGCTGACCGCCTGACGCACGCTGGTTGCGCCCTGCTCTTCAAACTGCTGGCGGGTAATAATGGATACCGACTGCGGCGTTTCAATATCTGGCGTCGCCAGCTTGGTCGCGCCACTCTGCACGGGCGAGGTGACAATAACGGTATCATTTTTTGTGGTTTCCTGGGCAAAAAGAGGAAAAGTCGCGCCGCCGATAGCTCCGCCTATCAATAGCGCCATACGCGTTGTCGCAAACATGAACATCTCCAAAGACATCTTTATTGTAAATAAGAATTATTACCTTTTAGAGATAGCGGACCACTATGCGTAACGCCAGATTGCCTATGCGCAATGATAAAAAACCACCCAAAGCGGCAGAAAACCGGGTTAGCAGCGGATATTACCGTTCTGGCGGGGCGCGTTACGCACAGTGTCGGGACGCCGTCAGAGACGCGTCACGCAGCTCGCCGGGCGAGCAGCCATAACGCCGACGAAATGCCGTCGCAAAGTTTGTGGCATGTTGATAGCCTGACATCCAGGCGGCCTGCTGCACGCTGTATCCCTCCATCAGATAACGACGCGCGCGCGCCAGGCGGCAATCGCGCAGATAATCAAACACGGTACACCCATAGGCATGGCGAAACTTGCACCGCAGGCTACTTGGGCTCATTGCCGCCCGACGCGCCAGTTCGTTCAGCGTGTAGGCTTTTTCCGGCGTCTGCTCCAGTAAACGCCGAATGAGCTCCAGCCGCTGATATTCACCGGTGACGGGAAGTCCGCGTTTTTGCGTTGCGGGCTGACATAGATTTAGCGCATAGCCCAGTAACTGCAGCATGATGCCTTCCAGCATTAACTGGCGTGACGCCGCATGAGGTCCGGGCTGCTGCGCATAACGTAGCCCCGAAAGCAGAAACTCCGGCACCTGCCAGACCCTCGCCGAGGCCGCGCTATGTTCCCACTCGTCTGCCAGCGAGACAGGCAAACGCTCCCGCCATCCGCCGTCCGGGTACATTCCCAGCGATAAGGTGCGCAATTTACTGTCTGCGCCGTGATGGGCGCGTATCGTCTGCTGCTCACTCAGTTGCGAGCAAAACGCCATCCCCGCGCTCAACAAAAAGGTCTGCTCATTGACAGCCAGCGCGACGTTACCTTCCAGCACCACCAGCATATACAGCGGACTGCTATGGCGAGAGGTGGTTTCATAAGGTTGTAACACGTGAACATCCGAGCGTGTAATGCAAATCCCGCCGGGAAGCGCTATCTCTTCGATATCGCCATGAAGTACGGGACTACTCTGCGTATACTGCGGTAACGCAGGGAAGCGGTAATCAATGCCATAACGCTCGCCAAACGCGATGAAGTCGCTGACGGAAAAGATCTTTTTCATCGCCGGGGCGGCGGAAGAGTGACAGGAGATCGGAGACATTATCAATACCGTTTATCTGCGTTATACCAGAGCGTTAGCCACTGTGTAACCATACCACTGCGGCATGGGAACGACAATAAAGATGAGAATAGTTATCAACCGCCATTGAGGGGAGGGATAAGGCGAGCAACCGTGATCGATAAACACCGATCTGTCGATAAAAACGCGCTTTCGCCAAAGACGAAAGCGCGTCCGGGGGGTATCAGTCAGGAGCGAAATCCTGCGGAGGTCATGAGCAGTCTGAACAACATTCCGACGCCCGCCAGCAGAAGCACGCTGGCGCACCATATCGCGACCATCCATACGACTCGCCGCGACCATTTTTTCACTTTAACCATCAGTGATATCCCTCTCCATGTCGCACTTTTCCACGGAAGACGTAGTAGCTCCAGAAGGTATAAGCCAGAATAATCGGGATGATTATCAGCGCCCCAACCAGCATGAAGCTTTGACTTTGCGGCGGCGCGGCGGCGGCATACAGCGAAATATCCGGTGGAATAATATTCGGCCAAATACTGATGCCTAACCCGCTGAACCCCAGAAAAATCAGCCCTAGCGTGAGAATAAATGGACGCGCATGGGATTCTGGTTTTTTCACGCTGCGCCATAGCCAGACGCTAAAAGCCAACACCAGCACAGGCACCGGCAGGAAGTAATATAAATTGGGCAGCGTGAACCAGCGCTCGGCGATGTCGTCGTGAGTGAGCGGCGTCCACATGCTGACGCCTCCCATCACCAACAACAAGACGATCAACAACGGGCGCGACAGCGCGCACATCCGGCTATGCAGCGGATCTTCGCTTTTCATAATCAGCCAGGTAGCGCCCAGCAGCGCATAGGTGACGACCAGACCGACGCCGCAGAACAGGTTAAACGGCGTCAGCCAGTCAAGCTGCGAACCGCTAAAGGTTCGCCCTTCCACCTGAAAACCGCTCACCACCGCGCCCACCACAACCCCCTGGGCAAAGGTCGCCAGGATTGACCCGACGATAAAGGATTTATCCCAGAACGCGCGATGCGACTCGGTGGCTTTAAAACGGAATTCAAAAGCGACGCCGCGAAAGATAAGACCAAGCAGCATAACCACCAGCGGGATAGTCAGCGCGTCGGTGATGACGGCATAAGCCAACGGGAACGCGCCAAAAAGCCCGGCCCCGCCCAGCACCAGCCAGGTTTCGTTCCCGTCCCATACCGGCGCGACCGAGTTCACCATAACATCGCGATCGTGTTTATCGCGAATAAACGGAAACAGGATACCGACGCCCAGATCGAAACCATCCATCACGATATACATCAGCGTGGCGAACACGATAATAGCAAACCAGATAACCGGAAGATCGATGGTCATTCGCGTTTCTCCTGCTCAAGCGATTCTCCCACGGCAGAGATAGGACGCGCGGGTCTGCCATCGGTTTCAGCGGTCGGTGTCTCCGCCGGCTGCGGCCCTTTCTGGATAAGGCGAATCATATAAATATAGCCAACCCCAAAGACCAGGGAATAGACCACAAAGAAGGCCAGCAAACTGATGCTCATCTGCAAGGTGCTGTGCGCGGAAACCGCATCACGCGTTCGCAGCAGGCCATAGACCACCCACGGCTGACGTCCTACTTCAGTCGTCACCCATCCGGCAAGGATGGCGATAAGCCCGGACGGCCCCATCCACAGCGCAAAGTGCATAAAGGGCCGCGAATGATACAGTCGGCGTCGGTAGCGTAGCCACAGGCTGGCCAGCCCCAGGAAGATCATCAGTACGCCCATGCCCACCATCAGACGGAAAGACCAGAACACCACGGTAGAGTTGGGGCGATCCTCTTTGGGATAATCTTTTAGCGCAGGCACCTGTTTGTCCAGGCTATGCGTCAGGATCAGACTGCCCAACGCCGGGATCTCAAGCGCATAGCGCGTCCGTTCCGCCTCCATATCCGGCCAGCCTACCAGCGTAAGCGGCGTTGGCTCGCCGGGCGTATTTTCCCAGTGCCCCTCAATCGCGGCAATTTTGACCGGCTGATGCTTCAGGGTGTTAAGGCCATGCATATCGCCAATCAATGCCTGAACGGGCGCCACCACGACCGCCATCCATAACGCCATCGAGAACATACGGCGGATAGCCGGCGTATCGTTACCTTTCAGTAAATGCCAGGCAGCGGACGCGCCGACAAACATCGCGCTACTTAAAAACGCCGCAACGGACATATGCAACAGGCGATACGGGAACGACGGGTTGAAAATCACCGCGAACCAGTCCACCGGGACCACCTGACCGTTATGAATTTCAAATCCCTGCGGGGTATGCATCCAGCTGTTAGACGCCAGAATCCAGAACGTCGACATTAACGTGCCCAACGCCACCATACAGGTAGATAAGAAATGCAGGCCCGGTCCGACTTTGTTCCAGCCAAAAAGCATCACGCCTAAGAATCCCGCTTCCAGGAAGAATGCGGTGAGCACTTCATAGGTTAATAAAGGCCCGGTGATACTGCCGGCGAACTGGGAGAAACCGCTCCAGTTCGTTCCGAACTGGTAAGCCATGACCAGACCGGAGACCACGCCCATCCCGAAGTTGACGGCAAAAATTTTGAGCCAGAACTGATAGAGCGAGCGCCAGACAGGATTACGCGTTTTTAGCCATAAACCTTCCAGTACCACCAGGTAACTGGCTAAGCCAATCGTAATCGCGGGGAAAATAATATGAAAAGAGACGGTAAAGGCAAACTGGAGTCTCGCTAAAAAGAAGGCATCAAACTCCATGTTCCCTCCCGTTTATATATAGTCACTTCGTGTAAAATATTCACTGTTCGCAACCAGGTTGAAACGAAACGGTTATTTTCCCCAAACGTAAAAACGTCGGGGAATATCCAGATAAATTACGATTTTTTTTGCGGCTGGCTGTCAGGCTTATCGCCCGACTCTGGCGCTTCGGAGGGGTCGTCTTTTTCGACAGCGAAACGGTAGTATCTATTTAGCATAACATGTCTCCCTTAGTTACATTCAATTGGCAATATCTACCCGGCCGTTATAAAAATAACGGCAAAACAAAAAAACAGCGTCCTCAAGACTATTTGCAATTTCAGCAAAATACGCTTAGCTGAAAGTTAAGAATAGACGTAAAACGATAACCTTCAAGTCAACGCGGTTTACGGGACGGGGGGATTAGCGCAGGGAGAATGACCGCAACGCTCGCTGCGCGGCGGCCATTTTATATGGTCTATCAAAAAGATAACCGTTAAGGTCCATTCAAACCCGTTAGTTTGCCTTCCCCTCAATCAAGCCATTGATCGTAGAAAATACCGCCGGCGCGCTGGTCGCTTCCGCAAACTCGACATTGATATTTTGCCGACGCAGCATATCGAAGAATTTACGTTGCGCATCAAGAATAACCTGATCGCCTACGCGCATATTTTCTGCTTTAGTTTCAACCAGTAAATAAACGCTGTCGGCGTCCTGACGCTCAATACGGTACACAAAATCCGGCGTAGTAGAGCCCCCCGTATATTTGGGGATCTGAATGGCCCGCTTAGGCAGTTTGCCAAACACAGAAACCTGTTGCGGATAATCGTATTTTAATAGCGGCAATTCTGGATCGACGCTGTCATAACGCAACGGCGGTATTTGATAGAGAGAACGGGGATCGTCTATCGCATTCTCATCCACATTTTTCCCGACAATTTCAGCGCTAATCTCCTCTCTGAACTGCCGTGCCGTGGAATCAAATACCGACGTTGAAGCCTGAAAATCGAGAGGCAGATAATCGTGGCGCTGCGCAAAATGCGCATTAATCCGCGCCTGTAATGCGCGGGTCATATTGTCCAACGAGATCTCGCTTAAATAGTGTGAATCTCCGTGCAAAACATCACGCAGCATCGCCATTAACACCGGATGCAGGAAGTTAACCGGCAGACTGGTGCGTAACGCCAGTTGCTTAAGAAAATGGCCATATTTCATGCCCGCCATAAATTCGCTGGCGGCTAATTCGCCTTCCCGCTGTGCCACTTCAAAACGGCCATTATCTTCATTCGATACCAGCCGTTGTTGCACCTGGCTTGGCTTCTGGCGTATATACAGCGCCGGATCGCGCAGTACCTCGGCGGCAATCTGTTCCAGAGAAGCGCCGCTACGCTCGAATTGCAGCATATAACGGCGGGAAAACTGCTCCCAGATACTGCTAAGTTGTTCCCAATTCTCTTTGCGTAACCTGACTCGCAATCGGGAGGCGGGCTTATTGTCACGAATGCGATCCGCTCGCACCCGCGCCTGCGTCAGCTCAGGGTAGAACTCCAGTAGCCACGCAAAACCACTTTTGGTTTCCCCGTTAAGCGTGACGCTGGGTTTAAACTCATTACTCCGGTTGATCAGTTTTTTATCATCCAGATCTTCCAGCAAACGAAGCTCCGTAAACGCAGGATCGACTTTTTGTCGCTCGGTGACGATGAGTGTGATCATCGCCTCATCCAGTTTCTGCTCGTTAAGCTGAACTTTGCTGTCGCGATTAATCTCATCAACCAGCATACTGGCAAACGTTTTTTCATCATAACCAATCAGAAACGACAGCCGGGACGGCCACTCTTCCTGATGAACGCGATGGCCGTTTTCATCTACCGGTAGCCGCAGGCCGCGCCCCACTTCCTGAATTTTGCTCGACTCGCTACCGGAAGAACGTAATTTAGCAATGACAAAAACATTCGGGTTATCCCAGCCTTCACGAAGCGTCCATTTTGAAAACAGAAAGCGGCGCGTTTCCCAGTTGCCGTGATGGTCTGAAAAACTGAGCAACTTCTCTTTATTTTTCAGAATATCATCTACTTCAGCCTGGATCGCCTCATCGCCGCTTCCCCGGTCTTCGCCAAAGTAACCAGCGTGGACGTTTTGGTTATCCGAGTGCAGGCTGGCGAGCGTGGCCTGCAGAAATGACAGATACTCCACTTCTCGCGGCAGAGTCTTGCGCTGATAATCGTCAATCAGTTGCGTCAGTTTCTTTTTCAGTAAACACTCAAACTTCAGTTTCAACCAGCCTTCGTCATCACGATAGCTTTTAATACTGTCAATAAAGAAAAGGCTTAAGGTCTTAATACGCGGGGCATTATTTTCTGGCTCATTGCTGCGTAAAAAATTTGCCTGCTCGGTGTCAAAATGCTTATCAATGGCGTCCTGAATAATCAGTTCCTGGTAGCTCGCGCCAAAGGTTCCTGGCACCAGCGCCATCCCTGCCTCCAGCTCCAGATCGTTCGACAACATTTTACTGCCGGCATATTCGATACTGCCTTCAAATCCTGCATCGACATCGGCGAGATTTTCGCCCACGCCAACCTCGGCAATTTTGCTCCCCCGTCGGAGGATTAATTTCTTTGCCGTGACGCTGTCAACGATATAACGATTGTTGGCCTGTTCTTCGTGGAGATTCGGGTAATAAATATCAATACCTTTCACCAAACCATCGTTAAAACTGTCCACCGCGTTGAGATCAAACTGCGGTTGTCGGCGATAGTAATCTTTACGTACACATTTATTTTTACCCTTACCTTCGACAATATCCGGGAAGGTAGCGCCAAAGCGGACGATCATTTGCGGCTGAATGGCCTGAATCGCTCGATAAAATTTGTTATCTCGCGCAAAACGATGCGGTTCATCAATAATGACCACCGGTCGCGTCATTTGCAGCCCTTTAACAGGCGACGTCAACCCGCCCAGTAGCGTTTGATCGTAATCGTCTCGCGTCATACTGGCGGAATTGAGCATTTGCGCATTGATCAGCAAAACCTGAATCGTATGGCTATCACGACGGCTGGCATCAGTAAAACTTAATAACTGGGCCGGAAAATTTTTACGCCCCGACTTTACTTTAAAATCACCGGCGTTGATGGTGCAAAGTTCCATCCGCGTATTTTCGTAGAACTGTGAAAAATGCTGTCTGGCGTAATCGCTGGTAATAAAGTTCCGCGCACCTTCTTTAATGGCTGGCGTCGGCACCACCAGCACAAATTTGAAGAGGCCGTAGTTCTGATGCAGTTCATACATCAACCGGGTATAGACATAGGTTTTACCCGTCCCGGTCTCCATTTTAACGTCAATATTGGCCTTATCGTCGTAACGTTCCTTAATCAGCGGATTAGCATAGTGATTATGATCGGCCTGCGCGTGATCGATACCGGTGAAACTCGCCAGAATCGCCGCTAACGCCTGTTCCTGATGGGGAAGTTCTTCCAGTAAAATATTCATCATCATCCCCTCTTAATAACGCTTCACCAGGTTCACTTTTTGATCAAGCTGTTTTAAGCCGATGTCCAGTTCACGAATGGATTCAAGGTCGAAAGAGTAGCCGTAAATGACAATAGTCTGAACCGGAAGCTGGTGCGTACCAATGTGGTTGAGAAGATCGCGGGTCTGCTCGGTTCCCCATCGTTCATCAATCAGATACAGGCGCGTATTATCAACATACCTGGCGCAATAGCCGGAAAAATCAATGGCCTGTACGTCAATATCCATTTTATAACCATCGGCGACCAGCCATGTCGTTAATAAGGTCTCTTCGCCGCTTGCGCCGCCCGGCACGCCCAATCCTCTGGCGGAAAAAGGATTGATCATGTCGGTAAATCCTGACTCGGTGAAAGCGGCCAGTTGACCGCTGGTATTGATAAAATGGCCGGTAGCAATATCGAAGCTATCCAGATCGTCCAGCATCTGCTGTGTCGGAGTGGCAAAACGATAATGTTTAAAACCGAGGTCGCTATTGGTCGCGGGATTGTTGGCGCGGATCTTCGCCGCAACGCGTGTAATTCGCTCGCGGCTGATTTCATCAATAGTGTTATAACCTGCTTTTTTCGCGATAGTGTTATTGCTTAATGCCTGATCGATAGTACACAGAATAAACGTGCGCTGCCCCCCATCTTCTTCATTCAGCGCCATTACCGCATGGGCCGTGGTGCCGGAACCGGCAAAAAAGTCCAGAACGACGCCGTCTTTATCGATAGCGAGCTTGATGATTTTCTTCAATAATGCAGTCGGTTTCGGCGTATCAAAAACGTTGTCGCCGAAGAGATCCAGAATCTCCTTTTTCCCCTCTTTATTCGACGCTACGTTATCCCAGTAATTAGTCGTTGGCTGCCCTTTACTGTGGTGCGCGTACATGACTCGCTGGGGAATACCGCCGTTATCTTTGCCAAAATAGACCAGATTATCGGCCACCAGCTTTTGGTAACTGGCTTCAGGATAAGCCCATAGTCTTTCGTGTACCGTACCGTTCGGCGTGGTAATTTTATAGGTATAGCCGCCGCCGCTCAGCCCCTTTGACACCGTTAACGGCACCGGCCGCCATTTCCCTTCTGGAAACTGTTCGGTCGGTTCTTTATAGGATTTCTGAATATACTCTTTAGAAAGCGGTTCTAAACGTAAAGCGCCCTGACCGGTTTTGGCGTAAACAAGAATGTATTCCCCCTGGATGGAAACGTTATCAGAGTCGTTAGAAATCTCTTTTTTGCGCTTCCACATCACATTGGTGACAAATCCGCCTTCGCCAAAAATCTCATCCATCATTAATTTAAGATTGGCGTACTCATTATCGTCGATAGAGATAAAAATAAATCCGGTATCTTTCAGGAGCTTCCTGGCCAGGAAAAGACGCGGATACATGAAAGATAACCATGCGGAGTGCGTCGATTTACCCTGAATAGATTTTAAACGTGCCAGTTCAGTATCATTAAGACCAAACATATCCTGCAACGCCCGATCGCTATATTCAAAATGATCGGGATAGACAAACCCGTCCGATCCGGTGTTATAAGGGGGATCGATATAGATCATATCGACGGTATCGGCGTAATTATTTTGCAGATGGCGTAAAACATCCAGATTATCCCCGGTCAGAAAAAGATTATGGCTGTTTTTGTTTTCTGCCAGAGTATTGTGTTCCACGTCAGGAACGATAACGGTAACGGATTTTTCACCCGCCTGTTTTTTTGCGTAATCTTTGCCAATAAAATCAATCTGATAACCGCTAGCCAGCTCATCAATATTACGCGCTTTCAGCGCGCGCTCAAATTTGGCGAGATCAAACCCGCCTTTCGCGATCAGTTCGCCCTGCTCGTTATAGCGATCGGCGATAAAAAATTCCGGTAATGCACGTTGTAACTCAGACAGAAAGGCGCTATTCGGGGCAACAGACTCGTTGTGTTTTTGGTTATCTTTCAACATGATATCTTCGCTCCGTTGATAATTTTAAGGTGCAACAATCAATTTCTTATAAAGAAAAAAGTAAGCGATGATTGTAATGGTCACGAACGGCAGATGCCATCATTAACCTTTGTTGTTCGTTGAAAGGGCGTGAAAACTACGGGAGGAAGGCGTGCTCCCGGCGACAGTATGCGCCAGGAGCGTAGTGTTTACGTGCGATGACCGACGGCCGACTCCGGGAGGGCGTCGCTATCTGTACCGGAGATGACGACTCCCCGGGTCTCGCGACCAAATGCCACAAATACACAGATTAAAATAGCCACCGCGCCAGCCACGATCGCCATTGCCAACCCGTAATTGCCACCATGCGTTTCCGCGATGCGGGCCTGTAACGTCGCATTAACCGACGCCAGTAAATTACCCAGTTGGTAAACAAACCCTGGCAGCACGGCGCGCGCATTCGCCGGAACCAGCTCGTTCAGCCAGGTCGGCACGACTCCCCAGGCGCCCTGCACCATAAACTGCATCAGGAACGCGCCCAGGCCAATCGTGAATGATCCGCTGGAAAATGCCCATAGCGGGAGTACCGGAAGCGCAAGAAAGGCGGCGATCATGATCGCTTTTTTACGCCCAATACGTTCCGATAGCGTACCGTAGAAAATACCGCCGAGCATGGCGGCAATGTTATAAAAAATCGCAATGATACTAATCAGATGCGGATCAAAACCATGCTGCATCTTCAGGAAGGTAGGATAGAGATCCTGCGTGCCGTGACTGAAAAAGTTAAAGAACGCCATGACCAGCACCAGATACAGACACAACTTCCACTGTTTGCGCAGAACAGGAAGCAGCGCGGTATTCTCTTTACGCGCTCTGGCCGCCAGCCAGACGGGGGATTCCGGCACTTTAAACCAGATATAAGGCAGCAAGACAACAGGCAGGGCGCCAATCAGGAACATGCCGCGCCAGCCTACCATACTGTAGAAGAGGCCAAAAATAACCGAGGCGAACAGATAGCCGCAGGGATAGCCCGCCTGAAAAATGCCCGACATCAGGCCACGCGAACGATCGGGAATGGTTTCCATCGCCAGTGATGACGCAACGCCCCATATCCCGCCCATCGCCACGCCGTACATGACCCGAAAAATCAGAAATGCCATGAAGGTGGGCGACCAGGCGGAAAGCAGTTCAAACACCGTAAAGAACAGAATATTGAGCATCAGTATCGGTCGACGTCCGTACTTTTCCGCCATTCGGCCAAATAGCAGCGCGCCAATGGGACGTACCGCCAGGGTCAGCATAATCGCAATGGAAACGTCCGATACGGAAGCGTGAAACCATTCGGCGAGATCGCTAAGTACAAAGACAAGGATAAAGAAATCAAACGCATCCAGCATCCAACTGGTAAAGCTGGCAAACGCCACATGTCGTTGTGTCGTCGTCCAGTTCAGGGGGGTGTACATAGGTAGTGTCCTGCATCAAAAAATAACATCAAGCTTTGAAGCGGCGAAACGCCGGAGCGCTCCCGTCGTCAAAGCGACGTAACAAGGTAGCGTTGCGCTACTTATTTGTTATCTTTTTGTATATAGCAGGTAAAATGTTAGCAAAAATAGACAAATCATTACATATTATTAACAAAGCTTACTGGCACATGATTTGTCACAGTTTTTATGGGGATTATCTCATACAAAGAAAAGCGAAGCGCGGCTAGCGTATCGCGACCGGCCTGTCGCCAGACCGATCGCCATTGACGATTACCTCTCGCGCGGCGGGAAACCGGCCTTTTGCAGGGCGGCGGCAATTTGCTCCCCGGATAGCGACGTTTCAACGTCAACCAGACGCGTCGCCGGGTCGGTTCTCACCGTCGCCAGCGCAGCAGTGAATCAGCGCTTTGAGGGTTTGCGCCATGTGCTGCATGTTCTGGATACGTCTGTCCAGTTCATCAATATGCGTCTGCACCAGGCGTTTAGCGTCTGCGCTTTGTCGCGGCTGGTTATTCCAAAGATTCAGTAAGCCGCTGATTTCAGCAACTGAAAAGCCGAGGTCGCGCGCGCGGCGTATAAAATGCAATTGATTAACATCAGCCTGGGTATAGGCCCGATAGCCGGAATCCGTTCGATGCCCCTGGAAGCGAGCATTGAAATCTATGGACCTGCGCCCATTCCTGATGATTTCAGGGTTTAGTGAACTTCCGCTTCTTGCTCAAAAACGCCTGTCAATTTAGCAGGATATTGGATGCATTATTTTGTCAGAGATGACACAAGTAAAATGTAAGTGGGTAGTCGGTAATAAGAGCCAAATATACAATGTAACGCTATGTTTATTATTAATTTATTACATAATGGCTATATAACATACCCCCAATTATACCCTCATGCACTTTTACGCCCATAATGATTGATTGATTTTTTTATACTGCACTTGGGGAGAGTAACGGGCGGTTGATCTAAGCTGGCAAAGTTAAGATAACCCCGCCAACCAGGGAAAAGCCGCTAGATCGTGGTGTAGTGATAACGACACGCAACAATGTACAGATCGCCTTGCTCAACGTAATATACCAGGCGATGTTCTTTCGTGATGCGACGTGACCAGAGGGGCTTACGGTGCTTTAGCGCCTCCGGCTTCCCTATCCCCTTGAAGGGGCTTTCCTTAGCCGATTTGATTAACTCCATTACCTTGTTATGCGTCTTTGGGTCAGTCTCGGCCCAGTATTGAAGATCGCTTTTTGCCTGCGGAGATATCCTGACTTTCATTAAATGTCCAGTTCCTCATAATCGCCGCGTTCGAGCGATGCAAGGCTGGCTTCAATGTGTGCGGCGTTCGCCGGGTTACTGAACAGGTGTAGCGTTTCCTGAATCGAGGCAAATTCTTCCGCGTCGATCATTACCACGCTTTTAGCACCTTTACGCGTAACCAGGATAGGCGCGCGATCATCATTAGCCTGTTGCATCAGGTCAGCTAAATGCTGTCGAGCATCGGTATAGTTTACATGTTGCATTTGTTTGCTCCGCCAAAGTTCTTACGGTGTAAGTATGTCACACGTACAACTAGTTGTACATGTGGTTGTGTGTTACTTACTTGTTACGGCATAAACGGCAGCGGGACGAAAACCGCGCTCACCCGCACGCCCGCGGCGTTTACGTGGTGAGAATTTTTTCAGTTTCGAAAATTCAGGAAGGAAGCGCCAGAACAGGCATTAGACGGGGTTTTACATGAAATTTGAGACTGAAAAAAATGCAATCAATTGCAAAGGATTTCAATAATTACAGTCGTCGTAAAATTCAACCTTCAATAAAAACAACATAATCATATGAAAATTAAAATAAAAAATTAAATTACGTGACCATAAGAGAAAAGCAGAAAAAAGAATAAAGCCACGTAATATAATGATATAAAAGGTAATTTATATCTCTTTACTTTCTAAATTCGGCATAGACAATGATATAATAATGTTTCTTTGTCGAATGATGATTATTATGCGCAGCCCTAAAATTATTTGCCCTGAATGTGAAAGTAATTCAGTGATAAAAAAGACCGTCCGTAAACACCCTCACCTTTCTGATGTTTATTGTGCATGTAATAACGTGGAGTGCGGACACACCTTTGTTGTGAATATGACGTTCTCCCATACGCTAAGCCCCAGCGCGCTGACCGGGGATAAAGCAGTAAAAACAATGATTGATATGATCACACCGAAATAAAAAGCAATGATAAAAGAATTGCTTCGGATATACCCCCAGCGCCAGTAGCTTTTCTTTTCCGGCTACCCGGTACTTTAAACGCCAGTACCGGGAACCATTGGGATTAACAAGCAGATAAAGCCCGCCACCATCGGCCAGCTTATAGGGTTTCTCTTTCGGTTTGGCCGTACCGACCTGGCGGGCATTCAGTTTCATTTGGGGGTATCTCCAGCAGCCCACACAGCACATACCCCCGAATATACCCCCAAAAAGATGTAGATTTCAGGAGACATTGATAGACGTTAAAACACTATCGAGAGCGCTCAAAGCTAGAATATATGCGGGTTTATTGGATTTTAATAGACGGAAAAGACGTTGAAATGGTGCCGATAATAGGAGTCGAACCTACGACCTTCGCATTACGAATGCGCTGCTCTACCAACTGAGCTATATCGGCCCTGAGAAGGGTGTGTTCATGTGAGTGAATCACGGGGTAGAAGGTTAAAACTAACCGGGCGGTGCGTCAATAGCCTTGCTACTCAACCGGCTATTTTTGCACCGCTCGACATTAATTACGCACGAATCGTACCATCGCCAAAGCCTATCCACTTATAGGTGGTAAGCGCTTCAAGCCCCATCGGACCGCGGGCATGTAATTTCTGCGTGCTGACCGCCACTTCTGCGCCAAGCCCAAACTGCCCGCCGTCGGTAAAACGGGTAGAGGCGTTGACATAAACCGCAGCGGAATCCACTTCGTTCACGAAACGCGCAGCATTATGCATATCACACGTCAAAATCGCATCGGAGTGCTGAGTGCCATGTTCGCGAATGTGGCCGATAGCGCCATCCATATTTTCGACCACCACAACGTTCAGATTCAGAGACAGAAACTCGTTATCCAGCTCTTCCGGTTTCAGCGGCACCAGCTTGGCAGGGCCATGCAGTACCTGCATGACGGTTTCATCCCCATGCAACGTCACGCCGCTCTCCGCCATCTGCTTGCTCAGCGCAGGAAAAAAGCGTTCTGCGATGTCCTGATGCACCAGCAAGGTTTCCACCGTGTTACAGGTGCTCGGGCGCTGGGTTTTGGCGTTGACAATAATCTTCAACGCCGGGGCGATGTCTGCGCTGCTATCAACAAAAATATGGCACACGCCAATCCCGCCGGTAATCACCGGAATGGTGGATTGCTCGCGGCACAGTTTATGCAAGCCTGCGCCGCCGCGCGGGATCAGCATATCGATGTACTTATCCATACGCAGCATTTCATTGACCAGCGAACGATCCGGATTATCAATCGCCTGAACCGCCGCTTCCGGTAAACCGCAAGCTTTCAGTGCCTTCTGAATGACACGAACGGTTGCGGCATTCGTGCGATGCGTCTCTTTCCCACCGCGTAGAATCACCGCATTACCGGTTTTCAGACACAAAGAAGCCACATCAACGGTAACATTCGGACGCGCCTCATAGATAACGCCAACCACGCCCAACGGCACGCGGCGGCGCTCCAGACGTAGCCCGCTGTCCAGCAGACCGCCGTCGATCACCTGCCCGACGGGGTCGGCGAGATTACAGACCTGGCGCACATCGTCAGCAATCGCTTTCAGACGCGCAGGGGTCAGCGCCAGGCGGTCCAGCATCGCTTCGCTCAGGCCGTTGGCTCGCGCCTGCTCAACATCTTGTACGTTCGCGCTGAGGATACTTTCCATTTGCGCTTCCAGTTCATCGGCTATTTTTTCCAGCACGCGATTTTTTTCGCAGCTGGAGAGCAGCGCCAGCTTATACGACGCCGCTTTAGCAGCAATGCCCATTTGTTCCAGCATATGCCTGTTCCTTATCGAGTAATCATGTCATCACGATGAACAGCGACCGGGCCATATTCATAGCCCAGAATCGCATCGATTTGTTGAGAGTGGTGACCGGCTATCCGCCGCAGAGCATCACTGTTATAACGACTGACGCCATGAGCGATATCACGCCCTTGCAGGTTACAAATTCTGATGACCTCCCCCCGCGAGAAATTGCCCGTCACGCTTTTGATGCCTTTTGGCAGAAGTGAACTGCCACGTTCCAGCATTGCCGCGGTCGCGCCTTCATCAACCGTAATTTCGCCTGCCGGCGGCGCGCCGAAGATCCAACGTTTGCGGTTCTCCAGCGGCGAGGCTTGCGCATGAAAACGGGTGCCGACGGAAATCCCCTCCATCACATCGCCGATCACGCCCGGTTTACTGCCTGAGGCAATAATCGTATCAATACCCGCGCGACAGGCCACGTCTGCCGCCTGAAGCTTAGTGCTCATACCACCGGTCCCCAGTCCGGAAACGCTGTCTCCCGCGATAGAGCGCAGCGCATCGTCAACGCCATACACATCTTTGATAAGCTCCGCCTGCGGATTGCTACGCGGATCGGCGGTAAATAATCCTTGCTGATCGGTCAGCAGCAGCAGTTTATCCGCGCCTGCCAGGATCGCCGCCAGCGCGGAGAGGTTATCGTTATCGCCCACTTTAATTTCCGCTGTCGCAACGGCATCATTTTCATTGATAACCGGCACAATATGGTTATCCAGTAATGCACGTAGCGTATCGCGGGCGTTCAGAAAGCGCTCTCTGTCTTCCATATCCGCACGCGTCAACAGCATCTGCCCGATATGGATACCGTAAATTGAAAACAACTGCTCCCACAGTTGAATCAGACGGCTTTGCCCTACCGCCGCCAGAAGCTGTTTAGAGGCAATTGTTGCCGGCAGTTCCGGGTAGCCGAGATGTTCACGTCCGGCGGCAATCGCGCCAGAGGTAACAATAACAATACGATGTCCCGCGGCGTGTAGCTGCGCGCACTGGCGGACAAGTTCTACGATATGGGCACGGTTCAGGCGGCGCGATCCGCCTGTTAGCACGCTGGTGCCGAGTTTTACGACCAGCGTCTGGCTGTCACTCATGATTCTCTGCCGTTCAAAATAAGAAATAAAGACCAAATGAACGTTTTAGCAGGACTGGCTCCGGTTGCCAACAACCTGTACGCGTAGCGTGAAATTTTGTTGCGCAGGATCAGCAAGCGTAGCGGCAGAATTTGACCATTTTATTACTGCAACAATTAAACATATTTTTTTAAAAAAATTCTCACTTTGTCATAAATCTTTCATTACCGAACGTTAAAAACCTTCCTGTTTTTTACCGGGTTTCCCGACAAATCATAGCGCGTAATTAAAACAGGAATGGAAATGAATAAGAGCACTCTGGCAATAGTGGTGAGTATCATCGCATCAGCATCTGTTCACGCCGCCGAGGTTTACAATAAAAACGGTAATAAGCTTGATGTGTATGGAAAAGTTAAAGCCATGCACTATATGAGCGATTATGACAGCAAAGATGGCGATCAAAGCTACGTTCGTTTTGGTTTTAAAGGCGAAACGCAAATTAACGATCAATTGACCGGCTACGGGCGCTGGGAAGCTGAGTTTGCCGGTAATAAAGCCGAAAGTGATTCGTCCCGGCAAAAAACCCGCCTGGCCTTTGCTGGCCTGAAATTAAAAGCTATCGGTTCTTTTGACTATGGACGTAACCTGGGCGCGCTGTACGATGTTGAGGCCTGGACGGATATGTTTCCCGAATTCGGCGGCGACTCTTCCGCTCAGACCGATAATTTTATGACTAAACGCGCCAGCGGGCTGGCGACTTACCGCAATACCGATTTCTTCGGCATCGTTGATGGACTGGATCTTACCTTACAGTATCAGGGGAAAAACGAAGATCGCGATGTGAAAAAGCAAAACGGCGACGGCTTCGGCACATCCGTGAGCTATGATTTCGGCGGCAGTGATTTTGCCGTCAGCGGCGCTTATACTCTCTCCGATCGCACCAGGGAGCAAAATCTGCAGCGCCGCGGTACGGGCGATAAAGCCGAAGCATGGGCTACGGGTGTAAAGTATGACGCGAATGATATTTATATTGCGACCTTCTATTCAGAAACCCGCAACATGGCGCCAGTTTCCGGCGGATTTGCCAATAAAACCCAAAATTTCGAAGCAGTTATCCAGTATCAGTTTGATTTTGGTCTGCGTCCGTCATTAGGCTATGTGCTGTCAAAAGGCAAAGATATTGAGGGCGTCGGCAGTGAGGATTTGGTGAATTACATTGACGTTGGCGCAACCTATTACTTCAACAAAAATATGTCCGCGTTTGTAGATTACAAAATCAATCAGCTTGATAGCGATAACACGTTAGGCATTAATGACGATGATATTGTGGCAATAGGGTTGACCTACCAGTTCTGATAAGTCGCATTGTGCCTGATGGCGCTGCACCATCAGGCATGGCAGCAGGGTTATGCCGACAGTTTTACCGGCTCGTCGTTGAAATCGTCAGACGGCTCCAGCGCCAGCTCCATAGAAATCAGCAGGTCGCGTAGCTTTTCATGAAACTCGCGTAGCGTGTATTCCAGTCGCTCCACCACTTCGGTTTCGTTAATCGGCACTGCGGTCCAGTTGCCCTCTTTATCAAACAAACCAAACTGATAACGATAAGTGAAGCGTTTCTCTTGTGCTTCCAGCTCCATCCACCAGCCCCAAAATTCACGCTTCTCTGGCGCGGGCTTCACGTTGACGCAAACTGCCAGGCAATCGAAAAAAAAACGATTGTCTTCGCACTGCCCTTCCCGGATATAGGGGCCAAGCGCGGTAAATTTCTTGATCAATCTACTTTTCGGGTGTCCACTCGGTAACGTCATTGCGATCTCCTTTAATGAAGCAACTGTTTTACCAAATCAATAGAATTTATCAATCTATTAACACAATCTATGATTGATCCAGTCGGTAATTTCTTGCAGCGCGTGGTCAAAATTGCGGTACACCGGGTTAAAAGGGATCTCTATCAGCTTACCGTCTGAAGATGATGTTGTAATTAAGCGAGACTCTTCTTCCGGGCTGAAAGGATCGTTTTTCCAGAAGCCGGAAAGCATTGGCGTAGGACAACGTCTGCCCAGTAGCCCCTGTACTTTCAACGAATAGCGATTGAGCTCCACACGCAGCGCCTCATCCGAAGCATCATGCATACCCAGACGGCTGGCCAGCACATCCAGATACATCTCCGGCACCGTGCTCTGTCGTTGCGGATCGCTAAGTAGCGCATGGACCACCGGCCCCAGGCAAGCCACCGCTTTCAAACGCGGCGCTTCCAGATAGGCCAGACGCACCGCAACGTTGGCGCCAAAACGGAAACCAAACGCCGCAACACGGGTATGATCCACCCAGGGGACATTAGGAAGCGCTTTTAACACATGCTGGTGGAGCAAGCTGGAATCCTGGGTTAATTTCCACTTTGATGAAAATCCAACCGAAGGCATATCAAGCGTTAACATCGCGATACCGCGCGGCGCGAAATAGCGTTCATACAGGGTGTAATAGTCGGTTTGCATGGCGTCCAGGCCGCCGCACATGAGCACCGTCGGAAACGGGCCATCCCCTTTCGGCATATGTAAAAACGCGGTGACAGGCGAACCGCCAGGAACGGCAAATTCCATTTCACGTAACGAGCCTGGCAACCGCTGCGCGGCCTCTTCATAGGCGCGATTCGCCAGCGCCTGCGCCTGCTCCGCCAGCTCATCGCCCTTCAAATGCGGGTAGGCGGCAATGTTATAGAGCGTTGAGGCATGAAGCCAGTAGCGTCCGCTGCGCATGGCGTCCTGTTCCTGACAGGCTTTCTGCTGCCAGTCCATCGCCTGCTTTGCCCACTCATAAATCCAGTTGCCGCCGCGGTAACCGATGACCGTATCGTATAAATCATCATCCGTTCGCTCTGCGTCGCTCATCACAATGCGCGCCTGCACATCAAGAATTTCTCGTGGGTCAACGCCGCGCCAAATCCACATCAGGCGGTTTATCATGCGATACCAATGCGGGACGTTCTTACCGTCCAGCGCGGATTGCATGGGCGGCTGCGACCCACGATTGAACCGACGGACAAGGGTAGACGTTTCAGTATGTTTAAAGCGGGGTTTGAACAGGGTTTCGCTGAGGTTAGCCTGTGTCATTCGTGCAGCCTCCTTGGATACTCATAGAGGCTTATTGTAACCAATAAAACAGCGCCCGGCATTGCCGGGCGCTCTGAAAAGCTGCTGATTAACGACCTGAAATCGGCGGTACAAATACCACACCCATATCCCAGGGCTGTTCAATCCAGGTGTTCTGAGGAATATCAATAACATAATCATCAACCAGCGGACGGCCCGCCGGTTTAGCGAAAATCGTGACGAAATGCGCTTTAGGGTACATTTCGCGAATCGCGACGGCGGTGCCGCCGGTATCGACCAGATCGTCGATGACGATAAAGCCTTCGCCGTCGCCTTCTGCACGTTTCAGCACTTTCAGTTCGCGCTGGTTATCGTGATCGTAGCTGGAGATGCATACGGTATCGACATGACGAATGCCCAATTCACGCGCCAGTAGTGCGCCCGGTACAAGGCCGCCACGACTTACGGCAATAATGCCTTTCCATTGTTCTGAAGGCATGAGGCGGCTCGCCAGTTTGCGTGCGTGAATCTGCAACATGTCCCAGGTGACGACGTATTTTTCGCTCATGTGAAGTGTCCCAGCCTGTTTATCTACGGCTTAAAAAGTGTTCGAGGGGGAAATAGTTGCGCGAGATTATAGAGACCTGACGCGCTAAAAACCAGTGTTTAGCGGAATCCACGCCTCTTTTTGTATGCTTTATACTACCCGCAGGCGGAGAAAGTGGTATTCTCAGTCGCATCTCGTAAGAGTTATCAATTCCGCTAACCCTGTGGCCTGTAAGAACGTTTTTCAGACCACCGCCAAGGAGACTTATCGTGTCTGAACTGTCTCAGTTATCACCACAACCTTTGTGGGATATTTTTGCCAAAATCTGTTCTATTCCTCACCCGTCCTATCACGAAGAGCAACTCGCGGAACATATTGTGAGTTGGGCCAAAGAGAAAGGCCTTTACGTGGATCGCGACCAGGTCGGTAATATTCTGATCCGTAAGCCCGCCACTGCAGGTATGGAAAATCGCAAGCCGGTCGTTTTACAGGCGCATCTGGATATGGTGCCGCAAAAAAATAGCGACACCGTTCACGACTTCACTACAGATCCTATCCAGCCTTATATTGATGGCGAATGGGTTAAAGCGCGCGGTACTACGCTCGGCGCCGACAATGGTATTGGAATGGCTTCTGCGTTAGCGGTACTGGCTGACGATAATGTCGTCCACGGCCCGCTGGAAGTGCTGCTGACCATGACCGAAGAAGCCGGCATGGATGGCGCGTTCGGCCTCCAGTCCGGCTGGTTGCAGGCCGACATCCTGATCAACACCGACTCTGAAGAAGAAGGTGAGATCTATATGGGCTGCGCAGGCGGCATCGATTTTACCTCTAATCTGCCGTTGACCCGTGAAGCTGTACCCGCAGGATTTGCATGCTTTAAGCTAACCCTGAAAGGCCTGAAAGGCGGCCACTCCGGTGGTGAAATTCACCTCGGCCTTGGCAATGCCAACAAATTGCTGGCGCGTTTTCTGGCCGGGCACGCAGAAGAACTGGATCTGCGTCTGATCGATTTCAACGGCGGCACGCTGCGTAACGCGATTCCGCGCGAAGCGTTCGCTACCCTCGCCGTTGCCGCAGACAACGTAGGCGCGCTGAAAACATTAGTGAACGCTTACCAGGATATTCTGAAAAACGAACTGGCGGAAAAAGAGAAAAACCTGACGCTGCAACTCAATGAGGTTGCCAGTGATAAAGCCGCATTGACCGCGCCGTCACGCGATACCTTTGTGCGCCTGCTGAACGCAACGCCGAACGGCGTGATCCGCAATTCAGACGTGGCGAAAGGCGTAGTGGAAACATCGCTGAACGTTGGCGTGGTCACAATGTCTGATGCGAATGTCGAAATTCACTGCCTGATTCGCTCTCTTATCGACAGCGGTAAAGATTATGTGGTGAGTATGCTGGATTCGCTGGGCAAGCTGGCTGGCGCGAAAACCGAAGCAAAAGGCAGCTATCCTGGCTGGCAGCCCGATGCGAACTCGCCGGTCATGCACCTGGTGCGGGAAACCTATCAGCGTCTGTTCAACAAGACACCGAACATCCAGATTATCCACGCCGGCCTGGAATGCGGTCTGTTTAAGAAACCCTATCCGGATATGGACATGGTTTCTATTGGGCCTACCATTACCGGACCTCACTCTCCGGATGAGCAGGTACATATCGAAAGCGTCGGCCACTACTGGACTCTGCTGACCGAATTGCTGAAAGCGATTCCTGCGAAGTAAGAAAGCGCTAAAATGCCCGTCCCATTTCTGGAGCGGGCTATCAATATGGAATATCGGGTATCCATTGCCAGATAAGCTCTCCTGGATGCGCTGAATAGCGCTGCGGCTACACGCGAATAGCCGGACAGCCCTATAACAGCGCCGGTAACACCGAATTATTGTGGCGTAAACGCCATTCCTTTAAATATCCGTAGCGGATTGCCGCGCTCAATCTGATGATGGAACAGACGCCTTTCAGACTTCAACGCCGCACACTCATTTTGCCGTTGCTGTTCCAGCCGCCAGGCAATCAGCAGCCGGGCCAGACGCTTATTCGCATGTTGACTGCGCTCCGACTGAACCTTCACGCTAATCCCGCTCGCCAGGTGCGTGGCCCGCACTGCCGAGTCGGTTTTATTAACGTGCTGCCCACCCGGGCCGGAAGAGCGCAGAGTCTCGAAACGAATCTCATCAGACTGTATGTGTTCGTCGGCGGAAAAGCGCCCAATGCCGACGTACCAGTTTTTTCGCCCATGGTGCGGGCGATACGGGCTGGTACAAATCCACAGTAACGTGCCGCACCAACGTTCACTGAAAGCCATAGCTTTTTCGCCGTCCAGCGAGACCAGCGCGGAACGCAGCGTGTCTGGTAATCGTCCCGGCTCTGTTTCAAGTCGCGTCAACGATACCTTTTCTCTGGCGGCTTCTTTCGTCAGACAATCCAGCGCTTTTTTTACCGCCAGACAACACTCGTCCGGTCCCTGTGCAGAAGAAAGTTGCAGTAAGATCATGCGCTTTTCTCCCCTGAGGTTTTCAGCGTCAGCACCGGACGCAGGCAGGCAACTGGCGTAATCAGTCCGGCGTCTGCCAGACAATCCACAACGCTATCGATGGATTTATACGCCTGCGGCGCTTCCTCATAAATGAGCTGGCGATCGCGGCAAATCACCCGGCTACCCATCCCGGTACGGCAGAGCTGTCGCGGGGTAAATTTTGCCGATAACCGGTCTTTACACTCGGTACGCATCCATTTGCGCCCCGCGCCGTGCGCCAGGGAGAAGAGGCTCTCCTCGCTGACGACGGGTTTCACCAGCCAGCTATAATCGCCGCGCGAGCCGGGGATAATCACCAGTCCCTGCCCATCTGGCGTAGCGCCTTTACGATGCAGCCACCCCGCCTCACCCGCGACAGTACAGGGTTCAACGAAGTTATGCGCCACATCCAGCCGCGGTTCGCCCTCAGCCCTGAGCTGTTGCAGTATCCGGCGGGCAATCAGCGCGCGATTACTGCCGGCAAATGCCAGCGCATCGTCATGTTCTGCAAGATAGCGGCGCGCATCGTCGCTATCTTCCGGCAAACCGTTATGCGAAAACGCCTCCACATGACGGCGCAGGATAGCTTGCCCCAGACCGCGTGAACCACTGTGTACCAGCAGTAATAACTGCGCTTTTTGCAACCCCGACAAAGCGAACGAATCAGCATCGGCGATGCGATCGACCTGTTGCAGCTCGGCAAAATGATTGCCGCCGCCAATGGAACCCAACGCAGAGCGCCACGAATGATGCTGCATTGCGGCGGGGACATTCTCCTCCAGCCACTGCGCGTCCGCCACGTCAGTCAGCGACGCCAGCCGCTTCTCCAGTTTATCGGCGTTATATTTACGCCCTAAAATATCCGTTTGCCATAACGCCATGCCGCAGCCGATATCGTTGCCGACCAGCGCCGGATAAAAGCGTCCACGCGAGAAAAAGGCTGCGCCAATAGGGTAGCCGCGCCCCGGATGCAGATCTGGCATCCCGATAACGCGTTTCATACCGGTTAACTTAGCCGTCGTATATAATTGTTGGATCGCGGAATCTTCGATCCACAGGTTATCTGATGCGATAGAAAATACCACATCTGATAAAGGACGAATATAATTGCCCATATACCATTCCATATATGAATTAAAAAATCAGGAAATGGCAGACTAATCCAGGGCAATAAAAGAAAATTAATCCTGGAAAGGTCTGCAAAGTGCGTTCAGAGAATAAAGTGTCATGATGAACCTCCTTTGCAGTTATTGAGAATGAGAAAACGTGGGTATAGTAATACTGAAATTTAGATGGCGCAATCGTAATAGTGATAAAATATTAATGGCCTGACTTATAACCCTAACACCAACTGTCGTTCCAACTGAGGGTCGAGCAGCGTTACGTGTAACCCCACCAGCCGTACGCCGCGCTCGCCGCGACGCTCGTCCCAGGTTTTACGGGCGGTGGTAATTAAGTCTTCTTTATTTAATTGCGGCCAGACATGTTCCTGAGTGGTTTGCTGAAAATCATTAAATTTTAATTTAACGCCCTGTCGGGCAATCAGTAAATCGGGCTTTACTATAGCCAGACGACGCTCCAGTTCCGGATATAAATGTTCAATAATGGCCTCGCAGTCCGACCATTCATGAATATCCTCCGCCAGAGTACGCTCAACACCTACCGATTTACGCAGCCTTTCGCTGTTAACATCACGCTCGTCAATACCCTGACTACGCTCCCATAATACCCGGCCAAATTTACCGAAGCGTTTGAGAAGCATCGCCAGATCGCACTGTTGAATATCCCCGCAGGTTCTTAACCCCATATTTTCCAGTTTGGCGGCGGAAACTTTCCCCACGCCTGGAATTTTGGCTAACGGCAACGTTTTAAGAAAGCCGGGTACATCGGCTGGCGTAATAACATATTGTCCGTTCGGTTTATTGAGATCGGAGGCAATCTTCGCCAGAAATTTCACTGGCGCAACGCCGGCGGAGGCGGTGAGTTGCAGTTCATTGAAAATAGTCTGACGAATCTCCCTGGCTATCAGCGTCGCCGAACCATAACAGTGCGGGCTGTCAGTCACATCCAGCCAGGCTTCATCCAGCGAGAGCGGTTCAATCAGTGAAGTGTAGCGGGAAAAGATGTCACGTACATGCCGCGAAGCCTCTTTATAGGCGTCAAAGCGGCCAGGCAATAAGGTGAGATGGGGGCACAGCTTTAGCGCCATGGCGGTCGGCATCGCGCTACGTACGCCAAACTGGCGCGCAGGATAGTTGGCGGTACTGATAACACCTCTTCGCTCACGACTCCCGCCAATGGCAATGGGAATATCGCGTAACGCCGGATTATCACGCATCTCTACCGCGGCAAAAAAACAGTCCATATCAACATGTATGATTTTGCGCATCGCTCGCCCCCATAATACTGTTTAAGTGTACAGTATGTTTTATTGCGCGCAAAGAGACATTCGCGTTAAAAATGCGACATATTCGAAGGTATGACGACGAAAGCGGCGGGAAAATTGTAAACGTACACACGGGGACTTGCGAAAAACTGCCGTGGTGCTAATGTGAGCGCTCCAAATCCAGATTACTCCGATTTGGGGACTCTTTTGCCGTTCTGGCGTGTGTAACCGTTTTATCAAGGAACAAGCAGTATGCGTAAAATCGCATTTTTTCTTGCGATGCTTCTGATGCCGTGCGTCTCATTTGCCGGTTTGCTGAGCAGCAGCAGCCCCGTCACGCCGGTCAGTAAAGAGTATAAGCAGCAGTTAATGGGCTCACCGGTCTATATTCAGATTTTTAAAGAAGAGCGCACCCTTGATCTCTACGTCAAAATGGGTGAGCAATACCAGTTGCTTGATAGCTACAAAATTTGCAACTATTCCGGCGGGTTAGGTCCGAAACGCCGTCAGGGCGATTTTAAAAGTCCGGAAGGGTTTTACAGCGTTCAGCGCAATCAACTCAAGCCAGACAGCCGTTTTTATAAGGCCATCAACATTGGTTTTCCCAATGCCTACGATCGCGCGCATGGCTATGATGGTAAATATCTGATGATTCACGGCGCCTGTGTTTCCGTCGGCTGCTATGCCATGACCGACAGCGGCATTGATGAGATTTTCCAGTTTGTCACCGCCGCGCTGGTCTTTGGTCAGCCGAGCGTGCAGGTGAGTATTTATCCGTTCCGGATGACCGACGCCAATATGCAGCGTCATAAATATTCATATTACAAAGATTTCTGGGCGCAGCTAAAACCCGGCTACGATTATTTTGAACAAACGCATAAGCCGCCAACTGTTTCTATCGTTGATGGGCGTTACGTCGTGAGCAAACCGTTGAGTCACGAAGTCGTTCAGCCACAGCTGGCCTCAAATTATACGCTCTCCGAGGCAAAATAACGCCCATTCGCCTGGCATAATCTTTTGCCAGGTTTCATTCCCCGTTAGCGGCTGGGTAGCAATCACGGTAACCACGTCATTTGGCGTGGTCTGTGAACTGAAATCAATTTCCATATCCTGATCCACCAGCGTGGCTACGCCAAACGGCGCCCGGCGAGTGATCCAGTGCAAATGGGTTGAGCAAAACGCCATCACATATCGCCCATCTGACAGCAGCATGTTAAAAACGCCTTTTTCACGTAATACCGTCGCCAGTGTCGCAATATATTTAAATACCGCCGTCATGTTGCCCGGCGTGCGGGGATAACGCTGCGTTAATTTATGCAATAGCCAGCAAAACGCTTTTTCGCTGTCGGTTTCCCCCACCGGACGAAAATTACCGGTTTCCAGCGACTTATAACCGTTGAGCTGACCGTTATGAGCATAAGTCCAGTTGCGTCCCCATAATTCCCGGGTAAAAGGGTGTGTATTTTCCAGCGCCACTTCACCGCGATTAGCCTGACGGATATGGGCGATAACCGAGCAGGACTTGATCGGGTAATTCTGTACCAGTTTCGCAATCGGCGAATGGTAGCTCGGTTGCGGATCTTTAAACGTGCGACAGCCCTTTCCTTCGTAAAAGGTAATTCCCCAGCCGTCTTTATGCGGCCCGGTTCCGCCGCCACGCAGCACCAGTCCGGTGAAGCTAAAGCAGATATCCGTCGGCACATTGGCGCTCATCCCAAGCAGTTCGCACATACATCACCTACCTTAAAACGGTTAATTGCCTGATAAGACCAGCAAAGCACAGCTCGTAGGCCGGATAAGACGCTTGCGTCGCCATCCGCCACAATGCCCGATGGCGCTTCGCTTATCGGGCCTACACGTTCCAGGCCCGATAAGACCGGCAAATATTATCGGCTTATTTAACCATCTCTTTTTCGATCAACTGAATCAAAATATGAATCACTTTGATATGAATTTCCTGAATACGATCGGCATAACCGAAGTGCGGTACGCGAATTTCAATATCCGCCGTTCCCGCCATTTTGCCGCCGTCTTTGCCGGTCAACGTAATCACTTTCATGCCTTTTTCACGGGCCGCGGCAATCGCTTTAATCACGTTACCAGAGTTACCCGACGTCGAGATCCCTAACAGGACATCGCCTTCGCGCCCTACCGCCTCAACGTAACGAGAGAAAATATAGTCATAGCCAAAATCATTACTGACGCAGGATATATGGCTAACATCAGAAATCGCAATTGCTGGGTAGCCCGGACGATTTTCACGATAACGACCTGTCAGCTCTTCAGCAAAGTGCATCGCATCGCAATGGGAGCCGCCGTTACCGCAGGAAAGTACCTTACCACCCGCTTTAAAACTGTCAGCCAACAGGACCGCCGCGCGCTGAATGGCGTGAATATTGGCGTCATCTTTTAAAAAATTAGCCAGCGTTTCCGCCGCTTCGTTCAGTTCGTTACGAATAAGATCCTGGTACATGAGGATATCCTTCAGCATGAATGTAAATGACAGTATGCAGTGTACCGGATAGCAGTACAGGCGAGAAGCATAAGCCGAATTAACGCCTCACGCTTTTGATTTTTCGTGCCCCCAAAAACGGCAACAATGTGAGCTTTGTTGTAATTATTTTGTAAACACATTGCTAAAAGATTTCACATCCACTACAACCTAATCATCACAAGTGGTCAGACCTCCTACAAGCAAGGGAGCTTTTCGTTATGATGATTTTGAGTATTATCGCTACGGTTGTTCTGCTCGGCGCATTGTTCTATCACCGCGTGAGTTTATTTCTCAGCAGCCTGATTCTGCTCGCCTGGACCGCCGCACTTGGCGTCGCTGGCCTGTGGTCCATCTGGCTGTTGGTTCCTCTGGCCATTATCCTCGTGCCGTTTAACCTCACACCGATGCGAAAATCAATGATTTCCACACCGGTGTTCCGCGGCTTCCGTAAGGTCATGCCGCCGATGTCGCGCACTGAGAAAGAAGCGATTGATGCCGGTACAACCTGGTGGGAAGGCGATCTGTTCCAGGGCAAGCCTGACTGGAAAAAACTGCACAACTATCCGCAACCGCAACTCACTGCCGAAGAGCAAGCGTTTCTCGACGGTCCGGTAGAAGAAGCGTGCCGGATGGCGAACGATTTCCAGATTACCCATGAACTGGCGGATCTGCCGCCGGAACTGTGGGCTTATCTGAAAGAGCATCGTTTTTTTGCGATGATCATTAAAAAAGAGTACGGCGGGCTGGAGTTCTCCGCTTATGCGCAGTCCCGTGTACTGCAAAAACTGTCCGGCGTCTCCGGAATTCTGGCTATCACCGTCGGCGTTCCAAACTCACTCGGCCCTGGCGAGTTGTTGCAGCACTATGGTACGGAAGAGCAGAAGAATCACTATCTGCCGCGACTGGCGCGCGGCCAGGAGATCCCCTGCTTTGCGCTGACCAGCCCGGAAGCAGGTTCTGATGCAGGCGCCATTCCGGATACCGGCGTGGTTTGCATGGGCGAATGGCAGGGCCAGCAGGTGCTGGGTATGCGCCTGACCTGGAACAAGCGTTACATTACGCTGGCGCCGATAGCTACCGTGTTGGGCCTGGCGTTTAAGCTTTCCGATCCGGATAGATTGTTAGGCGGAGAAGAAGAGCTGGGTATTACCTGCGCCCTGATCCCTACCTCAACGCCGGGTGTGGAAATTGGTCGTCGTCACTTCCCGCTTAACGTTCCGTTCCAGAATGGCCCAACCCGCGGTAACGATATTTTCGTGCCTATTGATTATATTATCGGCGGCCCCAAAATGGCCGGACAGGGCTGGCGTATGCTGGTGGAATGTTTGTCGGTAGGACGCGGTATTACCCTGCCGTCCAACTCCACTGGCGGGGTGAAATCCGTCGCGCTGGCAACCGGCGCCTATGCTCACATTCGTCGTCAGTTCAAAATTTCTATCGGCAAGATGGAAGGTATTGAAGAACCGCTGGCGCGTATTGCAGGTAACGCTTATGTGATGGATGCCGCCGCATCGTTAATCACCTACGGCATTATGCTGGGTGAAAAACCGGCGGTACTGTCGGCTATCGTGAAGTACCACTGCACCCACCGCGGCCAGCAGTCCATTATCGACGCGATGGATATCACTGGGGGTAAAGGCATTATGCTGGGCGAGAGCAACTTCCTGGCGCGTGCTTACCAGGGCGCGCCTATCGCGATCACCGTGGAAGGCGCGAATATCCTGACCCGTAGCATGATGATCTTTGGTCAGGGCGCCATTCGCTGCCATCCTTATGTACTGGAAGAGATGGCCGCAGCGCAGAATAATGATGTCAATGCCTTTGATAAACTGTTGTTTAAACATATTGGCCATGTCGGCAGCAATACCGTTCGCAGTTTCTGGCTTGGCCTGACCCGCGGATTAACGAGCCATACGCCAACCGGCGACGCCACGAAGCGTTATTACCAGCATCTGAACCGACTGAGCGCAAACCTGGCCCTGCTGTCCGACGTGTCAATGGCGGTACTGGGCGGCAGCCTGAAACGCCGCGAGCGTATCTCCGCGCGTCTGGGCGATGTGTTGAGTCAGCTTTATCTGGCCTCAGCCGTACTGAAGCGTTACGACGACGAAGGTCGCCACGAAGCTGACCTGCCGCTGGTGCACTGGGGCGTACAGGATGCGCTGTATCGTGCTGAACAAGCGATGGACGATCTGCTGCAGAACTTCCCGAACCGCGTCGTGGCCGGATTGCTCACCGCGATGATCTTCCCGACTGGCCGTCATTATCTGGCGCCGTCTGATAAGCTGGATCACGCCGTGGCGAAGATCCTGCAGGTGCCGAACGCCACACGTTCACGCATTGGGCGCGGTCAGTATCTGACGCCCGCCGAACATAATCCGGTCGGTTTACTGGAAGAAGCTCTGCGTGATGTCATCGCTGCCGACCCTATCCACCAGCGCATCTGCAAAGAACTGGGTAAAAATCTGCCGTTTACTCGTCTGGATGAACTGGCGCGCAATGCGCTGGCGAAAGGGCTTATAGATAAAGATGAAGCCGCCATCCTGGCGAAAGCGGAAGAGAGCCGCCTGCGCAGTATCAACGTTGATGATTTTGAACCTGAAGCGCTGGCGACCAAACCGGTAAAGCTGCCGGAGAAAGTGCGTAAAGTCGAAGCCGCATAATCAGTCTCGCGTCTTTCCTGCCCCGCTTTCGCGGGGCTTTTTCTTGCCGCTTTTTTATTATTGCTCATGCTACAGTGTAAAGACGCTGTTCAGTGAGGAGCTCCGATCGTGTCTGGTTTGAAAATTACTCTGTTGCAACAACCTTTAGTCTGGATGGACGGCCCGGCAAACCTGCGTCATTTTGACAGACAGCTAGAGCTCGTATCTGGCCGGGATGTGATTGTTCTGCCTGAAATGTTTACCACCGGCTTTGCGATGGAGGCCGCTAATAACTCACTTTCGCAAGATAGCGTGATTACGTGGATGCAGGCCAAAGCCCGACAAACTGACGCTCTGATTGCCGGCAGCGCGGCGCTACAAACTGAGCGCGGCGCCGTAAATCGCTTCTTACTGGTTGAACCGGAAGGCAAGGTTCATCTCTATGATAAGCGCCATCTGTTTCGTATGGCGGATGAACATCAACATTATGCCACAGGCGATAAACGCATCATCGTGCAGTGGCGCGGTTGGCGCATTCTGCCGCTGATCTGTTACGATCTGCGCTTTCCGATATGGTCGCGCAACCGCAATGATTACGATCTGGCGCTGTATGTAGCGAACTGGCCCGCGCCGCGCTCGCTACACTGGCAAACATTACTGACAGCGCGCGCTATTGAAAATCAGGCTTATGTCGCAGGCTGCAACCGGGTTGGCACCGATGGCAACGGGTTACATTATCGCGGCGATAGCCGGATCATTAATCCCCAGGGTGATATTATCGCCACCGCCGAACCACACCAGGCGACACGTATCGATGCCGATCTTTCTCTCGTCGCCTTGCAGGACTATCGCGAAAAATTTCCAGCCTGGCGCGATGCCGATCCATTCACCTTGTAAGCAACCTGCCGCTCACCGCGGCGGGATTGTTTCACTCCGTAACTCTCCGTAAAACAAATTCGCGTGGCGTAATGTGGCAGGCAACGTATTCTGACTAAGAGCCTATCCCACCAGGCGTTATTGGCGCAGCCAGTTTGGACACGGACAGCGCGCAAAAACCGGAGCGTACACGTAGTACGTGAGGATTTTGAGCACTGCCCAGGTCCAAAATGGCAAGTAAAATAGCCCTAATGGGATAGGCTCTAAGATAATTGCTCGTCATTCGTGGGTAATAAAAACGGTTAATCACTCCCTTATCAGGATATCTTCATGAAAAACTTTGTACGCACAACTTTACTGGCAGCGACTCTGGCGGGCGTTTCTTTTGGCGCTTTCGCCACCGCTGTCCCCAATCCTCCCCTGCCCGCCCAGGATCCTATTGTCCAGCATCTGAAGCTGACAAACGATCAGATTACCCGGATCAAAAAACTTCACCAACAACTGGAAACCGACGTCAGTCAGATTTCTATGAAGGGAATTAAAGACGGTGCGCTGATAGAGGTGATTAAATCCGGTAAATGGGATGACGCCGCCGTAAAACAGCAGCTTGCAGCCTTCAGTAACATAGAACAACAGGCTCGCTATTATCGGGTTAAATATTATTTTGATTTAAGCAAAGTCTTAACACCAGAACAGCGTCAACAGGTACAACAAGATCTCGCCCAGGCACTTGAGTAAATATTTTTGCCCGTTATTCCGGGATAACGGGCTTTATCCAGGTCGGGTACAAATTCATCTTCATCTTTTTCTTACAACATCGCACCATCTCACACTACCCGTTACATAACATAGAAGTGAAACCGTACGTGGGGCTGGCATACGTTGGGCAATTTGGCGAGGAGATGGATTTCCATACCGACGATTATCGTATTGTTATTTAAAATCTTCATCTCATTTTTTACCCGCTTACAGAAAACCCAGCGTTACAATAGACCGTTTTTTGGGCTTCGTTTATGTAATTGTTATATCACACCCTATACCGTGAAACTTGTCTTTTAGCCCAATATTAAGGCAGGTTCTGAAATGAAAAACTTTTTCGCAGTCTGCATCATTCCCCTTGTGGTAGCCTGGTCCGCTACTGCATCAGCAAAAGAAGGGATCTATATCACCGGGAAAGCGGGGACATCCGTAGTAAATGTCTATGGAATCAACTCAACCTTCAGCCAGGATGAGATAGTCAATGGTCATGCAACGTTACCTGACCGTACCAAAGGCGTTTTTGGCGGCGGGGTTGCTATCGGTTATGACTTTTATGACCCATTCCAGCTTCCAGTACGTTTAGAACTGGATACCACTTTCAGAGGTGAGACGGATGCTAAAGGCGGGCAGGATATTATTGCATTTGGTCAGCCAGTACACATAAATGTAAAAAATCAGGTCCGAATGACCACTTACATGGTTAATGGCTATTATGATTTTCACAATAGTACGGCATTTACACCCTATATCAGCGCAGGCGTTGGCCTCGCTCATGTGAAGCTAAGTAATAACACCATTCCTGTTGGTTTTGGTATTAATGAAACTCTGTCTGCTTCAAAAAATAACTTTGCCTGGGGCGCAGGTATCGGTGCAAAATATGCTGTTACAGATAATATTATGATTGACGCCAGTTATAAATACATTAATGCAGGCAAAGTAAGCATTTCAAAAAATCACTATGCTGGTGATGAACATACCGTTTATGATGCAGACACAAAGGCTGCCTCCAATGACTTCATGCTCGGCATTACTTACGCCTTTTAAACACTATCGGTAAAATAGCTGGTTCTGTGGGTTCCCGAAGGCGCAATGGAGGATATCAGTAATGAATACTCCTGCGCCTTCAGAAAATCGTTGAACAGGTGCAACCTGGCGCCATTTTTCAGTACACTGCAACGTTTCTGGTATGGGCTTAACTTCCGGCTACCCAAAAACAGCCCCGTCCTGTTTCCGGGTATTATCATTTCCGTCAGTCGGCATCATGTTTTGTATTGGGCATCGTCAAAAGACGACTGGCCGGCCAGCCGCATATCTTGATGCCTCAATTCAGTCATCATCATGTGGGTTTAAGTCAGGAACGTGTCAAAACCATTCCAAACGGGTTAATCATCATTCAGAAAATCAATTTGTGGGCGATTATTCCATTTATCTTCAATAAAAGACAGAAAGCGTTGAAATAAAGGAGAATAATACTGACGATGACGCCATACAAGATAAATGGGGAGATCTGGGACCCTCCATTCAGGAAGTATAACTTCAAGTTCATTATTTTTTAAGTATTTGGTGGCAAGCCAGGCCGGAGTCATGAGGTTGATACCCTTTCCTTCTAAAACCAAATTCAGAACACTCAAAAGATTATTGGAAGATAAATGAACATTAACAGCGCCACTAATAGTGTATGATTCATCTTGACGGAAAAGAGTAAGAGGTCCGGAAAGACCATGATTGTGAAGACCCACAATCATGTGATTTTCCAAATCGCCAGGGTGTGAGATCCTGCCATATTTTCTGATATATTTCGGACTCGCACAAAGAACCAACTTTAAAGGGCTTATCTTTCGATACACGAGATCCTCACTTTCGATTATGCCACTTTTAAAAACCAGCTCATCAAACTCCAGGGATTTACTAAAAAAATCGCTACGCTCTCGTGAATCCAGGTAGATTTTTGTATCCGGATAGCTAGCTGTAAATTCCCATATCCACTTATTGGCAAGAAACTCACAGACAATAGCCGGAGCCGAAAATTTTATACTCCCTCTGATAATTTTATCCGGATTTCGCAATTCATCCAGCAAGAACTGAAAGGAAGATGTTATCCTTTTCATGCTTGCATAGGCTGTCTGACCAGCTCCAGTCAGTTCTAAGTGATGTGAATCGCGCCGAAGTAAAGTAACCTCAATAGAATTCTCAAGGCGGCTAAGCGATTTACTGACAGCAGAAATGCTAATATCTAATTCCCGCGCAGCCCGGGAAAGATTCCCTACTTCCGCCACTTTAATAAATATCATCCAGTCTCGCATACCACGATTATTGATCAGTTCCATCATTATCTTCCGTTGATAAAAGAAATTCTTATATTAAAGGAGCTATCAACGACTGACTGATGCCTCATTGTGTGCCTCAATGTCCTTGATATCATCATAATAAAAAATCTATTGGCTGCAAAATAGCATCTGAATCGATCATGATTTTGCATCCATCTCCGGTTACTAATTGAACCTGTTTACCACTCAGTGTAAATATCCTATCTCAGAAGTGATCGTCAAGGTTGTCGCCGAACCAGATACCAATAATAAAGTGGTTCATTGTCATGCGCCCGTTCTGCAAAGGCATTCTCCTTTTCTGTGACGCAGTCTGGAACGCATTAATTGCATCGTTCACCTAACAAAGTATCCCGTGGAAACAAGCAAAACATCGCCAGATTATTCTTACTTGCATACCCCCCACCCGGCTCGATATTATTTGTGAAAGCGGAGGAAACAGAACAGACGGTTTAAATAAGACACTTACTCAAAACACAAACCTATGTGCAGGCTCCTCTCATTTCGTCACGTCGCTGATATCCAGCTTTACTGGCGCCAGGGGAAGATATCTGCGCAAGGCAATAATTCCGGCGCAACAACAACCACTCCCGCTGGGCCTCTGTACATTCAAAATCGCCCATGACCAAAAGCCAGCGGGTAGAAGCTCTGCGCCAGTGACCTGCGGCCTCCAGATTCTGCGCAACCGGGTCTATCACGGCCTCCGGTGTTATCTTATTTCTGCTCAAAATCAGCACCATCATTTGGGATATAGCCTACAACCCCTGCCCGCCGATGATGGGGGAGGATTCGGTATGCAGCACTTTCATCCTGGTCTCCGGCTCAGTCAGCTATCCGACGTGCCCCCTTATGCCGGGCCAGCAGCGAAGAAAATCCGGGCGTGGTGTGATAAAACAGACGACGTTTCAGCCAGCCCACATTCTTTCGCTCCTTTGTGTTGATACGACCAATACGCTGTGAACCGATGACTGGATTGTTCATACGCCTTTCTGTGGTATACAGGTATGTGAACCCCAGCTCTTCAGCCACATGAATATAGTCAGAACAATACCAGCCCTCAGGCCAGCACAGATGCTGACTGCAATAACCCAGCATCTCCCTCATCCGCTTACGACTAAGAAGAATATCGACACGAAGCAAATCCGACGGATTACGGGACACAGGTTTCTGGTCCCAGCGTCGGTGGGTGTGCGTGTGCGAGTGAAACTCAACAAGGCCACTGAGGTGCATCTCCCGGACCTCTGACCAGCGCAGCATGACCTCATCAGCCCGGCCTTGTTTAACCAGCATCTGACACTCATCATGAGAGTACACCGGTTCGCCTGCAGGAATACGGACCGGTCCGTCACTGATCAAACTGGTCACAAGAAAGAGATGCGCATGCAGATTAAACTCCTGCAGCACCGGAAAAACCTGCAACCAGTTATCCAGCCAGCCGCCATCAAAGGTCAGCATGACGCTTTTACGAGGCAATCTTGCACCATGATAAAAAGCTTCCACCTCTGCAGCGGTAACGGTCTTCCAGCCAGATTCAGCCAGCCATTTCATCTGCGCCCGGAACGTACGGGGAGATAAGGTTATCTGTCCGGGTTTATCACTGACATGGTGATACATTAATACCGGTAAATGTCGTGCATAAGACATATGCTTTATTCCTTTATGTAAAAAATAAATTATTTTTACGCCTGAGGGGACAAGAAAAAGCCCCCTAAACATAAAATCTTAAATATCACATATGAATACCTGACAGATAAACAAACCTTATACCAGGGGCTTATAAAGCCCCGCTCACAAAAGAGTGAATCAAACAAATCCACAAAACAGAAAATAATAAAGGCATCAGTGTCTGTTAAATTATTTTACGAAACATAATATTCCTCTCCCTACAAAAAAAGATGAATTTCAGATTTTAAAATCAATCAGCAATTGATTTTTCTGCAATGAAGATTGCTAACCATATTTGCCTTGAGTAAATTTTCAATACATCCTCGAACCTGATATACAGTATTCGCCTTATTCACTGATACAGGTAGTATGAGTGGAACGGATGTCTACGCCTCCTCGTGTGTCAATGCACAGGCCTTAAAATCCAGCGTCCAGGTATCCGCAGGCACTTCCTGATTGCCATCAACGACCACACTGAAACTGGCGTTATCTGCAGCGGTTCTTAAAATGGCGCCACGACCACTCACCGTATCTGGTTGCCACCCCTCGCCCTCCAGGCGAACCTGAATGTGATGGCGGGGATCCTGTTGCCCGCTCAGCAGCAATACGGTAGGCGTGTTACCCGCCTTTTGCTCATCGCTCCATACCCGAAACCCGCTGTGACTGCCGTGATAAGTCACCCAGCCTTGCGCAAGCACCATCCCATCTGGCACGTGCCCAGCCCGAAAGTAAGTCCCTACACGTAGCGTTGTCTGAAGTTTTTCTGCGGCGTTCGCTATCGGCATCAAGCTACTGGCAGCGACCAGTAAGCTTACGCTATAGATAACCGTTTTCACTCGCTGTATTTTCATCCACATTGTTCTCTCCTTCAGAATCGGCTATCTGCAGAGACCGCTCATTTGATACAAGCCCGCGATTCCCTTGTGGGCAGGTAGGTGGTAGTTAACCCGACATTGCTGTGCTCCCCATTTCACCGTCAGTTCGCCCTTATCCGCCAGACCAGTGAGATAAACCTGGCTATCAGTATCCACCAGAGCAGCACTGCCATCCTGCCCATTGACTGTAACCTGCGCCCCGAAAGGAATGGCGCTACCATCTTCCCGTTTCAGCGTCATCAGTGCCCTGGCCCCGATGCGAGTGTGAAACTTCGCTTCCACCACCGCCCCTTCGGTTGGCACCACGCGCACATCGGTTTGTGTGACCTCTGCGTCATCCGGTAGTCGCGACGGATCGAGGCTGACTGTATTCTCCTGATAGACGCTCAGGTTGCCCACTGTGGTGTCGCCACGAAAATCCGTCTTAACGCCAGGCCAGCCGCCAACTGGCACCCCCGAGGCCCCTGGCGCTTCAACCAGCGCCACTGAGCCTTGCAAAGGTTGCCCCAGCGTCACACCATGATGGTGGATAACTATACCTCCCGCGATATTGACTCCCATCTGGCGCATCGCCCGGCTGTAGCTATAGTCACCACCTAACAGGCCGTAATCCCCATTCCATGCCAAGTGCAATGCGCTGTTATTACCACCACCTGGCGGGGCATCGGCACGGTAACTCTGACGCACCTCCCAATCCAGTTGCTGACTGAATGCCTCTCCGTTGACCCCCACTTGTTGCGTCTGACCACCGTGTGATGGTGAAGTCATCTGCCAACTAGCACTTACATTATTCCCCGTCCAGCGGCTTAATGGCATACTGAACCACAGGCTGGTTATGTTCTCTTTACGGTGCTCGCCATTGCGCCACAGCGTTCTGTTTTGATTCCAGTTCAATGACAGCGAGCCCCCTCCGATAGAGGTTCCCCAACTCAGTCCGTAGCTGTCATCATGACCGGGGCGATTACGCCAGTCGGTACGGGAACCGGTTAAACTCAGATTGCCCAAATGCCTCCCCCATGACTGACTCAACATCAGGGTGGTACGCGAGCTCGGCTGCAAATTTTCCCGCCACGACCATAGACGGTTGCCATCATGTCGATAACTGTCGAGCACATCGGATAGGGTGTTATAGCCCTGCGAGGCATACTGCCATCTCGTCAGAAAAAAATTTGTCCCCGTCGCAGTCAGCTGGTTGCTGTAACGCAGTCGCCAGGAGGCTCCTTGCTGTACCGCTTCCCCCTGACGCTGACTGTGTGTGTCGCTTCCATCGACAGATAAACTCCCCCACCGCCCGAGAGATCCCCCCAAACCAAGCAATGCAGCTTGATAGTGCGTTGCACTCTGTATACCGCCGTATGCAGTGAGATTCCACGGCAGACCATACATCAACGTAGCCAGCGCGATCTGCGCCTTATCCGTTGCAGAGTCTGACGATCGGTATCGGCCCGCCAACAGGCTGTACTTCAAATATCCCTGGTGCAGTGCTATCGCCGGGGTCTGATACGGCACCACAAACATTTGTGTACTGCCATCGGCCTCCCACACGGTGACATGCAGATCACCACTACTGTCTGTTACCGACAGATCCCGCAGTGCAAACGGTCCGGGCGCCACGGTGGTGTTGTAAATGGTGTAACCATTCTGTTTGACCTCCACCCGAGCCTGCGTGCGGGCAATCCCACGCACTACCGGAGCAAACTGCCGCTCACTGTAGGGCACCATGTTGTCATCAGATGCCAACATCACACCGGTAAATGGCACACTATCAAATATCTCCCCCTGCGAAGTCTTTTGCCCCAGAGTCAGACGACTTTTTAGTGAGTACAGTCCACGCTCAGCATAGGTATATGCTGCCTGCCACTTCCCCGACCGTTGACTACTCCGCTGCCAGCTGGTCGCATTGCGGACACGCCACGCACCTATATTGATTCCCGGTTGCAGTTGTACCCAGGAAGAGTTGTCACGCCTCTCCATATCCATTTTGTAATCCGTCTGCGTTGTCCTCGCACTGTAGTTCATCAGAAACGCCGGAATACCATCATCCCAGAGATCTTCAGGAGCGATCCCCTTAAATTTCGTACGCAACGCCACCTGAGGAATACTCAGTTGCAGTTGCTGATTATTGATATCCAGTACCGCTTTAGCCTGTGGAATGGCGCTCAGATCCGCACACTCATCTGGGGTCTTTGCTGCTTTCCACAACTGAGGGTAATCTTCCGTTTTTACGCCGTAGCGTGAAAGCTGACTGTCCGTCAAACAAGGAGCCAGAAAAGGCGTTCCTTGCCCATCCTTTTCCAATTTGAACACCACATCACGGGTGTCGACACGTTTACCATTCACCATCACGTCCACTCGATAAGTCCCTGGCTGTTGTACCCCCTGGTTAAAGAGCGACATATCAACCCCTTTCGCTGCATCGCCCAACATTGATGCATCGAATGTGTAAGCGTGCGCATTTGCGCAATGAACCACTCCCGCGATGAACAGTAGCAAGGCAGGTTGTTTGAACTTCATTTTCTGCCGCTAAATCCTTGAATTTATTTAAAAACGTAGTGGAACGGATGACTTTCACCACCTAAGTCTGTAATAATTTTCCACTCGACATCACCACGAGTGCCACCTGGCATATTTAGTGTTTTGTCAGCAAAGGGGGGGATATACTCAAGCCCTGTAATGGGCTTTCCCCCTACTGTGACAGAGGCTAAATTCATGTAAAACGGGGTGGGGTTCTCTACCTTAAGTTTGTTGCCCGTCTCCACCCATCTTAAATTTCCTGCAACATCTTCCGGCGTCCCCTTCACGGCATCCGGGCGGAAAATCAGCTTGTCACAGGTGCTGATGGACAAATTGAGGTCAAGGGTCGCGCCCTTAGCCTGTGTATCCGACGGTTCATTTTCGGGTGGTAGCGCCTTTATACAGACCCACTGTAAAGTCTCACGATCCGTTGGCATGTCACCACCAGTACGGATAATACGCAGTTGACTCTGCTGGTTCGCTTCTAAACGAAATAGAGGCGGCATCACCATAAAGGGGGCTGGCGAATTTTTGTCTTCTGCTTTGACTGAAGACTGAACCAAAATAGGGTAATCCTGCGGGTTGCTCACCGAGAGCGTCGCGCCGGGTGTACCAGCGTGATAAATCACCCGTGTAGCTCCCAGCTTCACGCTGAATGATTTAGTGGCTGAATTTAATTGCTGCCTGGCGGCATATACTGAAACCATAGAATTAGAGGCGAACAAAGCTACCGCCATTAAAACAAAATTGATTGTTTTCATATCAAAAATTGTAAAAGAAAAATGAAAAACTTGATGTGTATTACGCCTTAAACAAGGCGCAATACACTAATAGTTGTTTACTATTAAGGCTGATATCCCACTACGTCTACAGTCAGTGGGTACGTATCAGGTGGGATATTCTGATCCCGCACAAGAGCAATATTAACTGGGTCATTGACACCAAAGGTGTACCAGCGCAACCCATTCCACGTTTGCGGGCTTTGAGCGTTGCTTAGACTCTGACTTGAGAAGCCCACAGCGACTGTGCTGCCACTATTTTTACCAGTTATGTTCCACATACTGCCAAGATCGTTCAGCATCGAGCTAGAAACCCCCCTGACCCCGTATTCTTTAATAGAAGTAGAATTAACTGTAAGCTTCGCAACAACCGTATCTAGTTTACCCGTCCCAGCAATTAAGCCCGGCGCTTGTTCAAGCGATATAGTTAAATGTTCGGGAGCGGCAAAGCTAATATCCACTGATTTCTCTTGCTCTGTGTTCGGCAAAAATGAGCCAGCATAACAACTAGCAGCCATCATGCTCAACGCACTTGCGATAATCAATTTTTTTATGCTTTTCATTTGAATAACCACCTTTTTTTTTAACCAAATTAAAATAATCCAGCACATCCAGAATACATAACACCATACCAAATCTTACCGTATGGAAAAATCCGTGGCTGGTAATAACAGCTTGTACTTATTGGTATTTGTTACCAATTCAAATAAGTAATGTCATAAAAATCTATATATCAGTGCACCTCTTAATCTGAAAAAAATTGCGTTATTGCCAATATAAACAGTGTTGATGTTAACATCGTGTTGTCAGGGTGGAATAGAATACTAGTCAAAAAGCAATTATACCTTCCATTTACATTCAAGTGATAACATTACAATGACCCCCACCACACTGGGTGTGGGAAACTTATCTTCGAAGAGAGGATAATTATCAGGCATCGTTGCAACATTGTTTATATTTAAACATACATCTCCTAACTCGACGGTAAGATTATCAGTTAACTTTTCCTCGCAGGGAAGATCTTTAATGGAAAATCTTGTTTTCCGAAACGGAAAAGCAATTATAACGCTCCAGCGAGGGTCTCAACACTAAGAGCTGACTGACACAGGCCAGACTGATTATACAGGCATGAAAAAGCTCTCCCCTTCCTTTCAGTTCTTGCTGGATTATGCAAACGTCGCACCACCTCCCCGTGAACATGGCACATTAATTTGAAGCAGCTCTCATCCGGTATCGCTTTTCAGTGCAGCGAAATTCATCGCAGGTGCCCCCGTAAATAGACCCGTTTTAGTTCCATGCATTTTTAAGATTCCGGCCAGATAACGTTATTGGCGGTATTCCTTGGGTATCATATTGTTCCGCGATTCATGTGGACGTTCGCAGTTATATTCTGATAACCCTTTATCCGTAATTTACCGCACCTCATTCAGCGTTCTGAACAGATAAGAATTGAGTATTTCTGTACGGTATGTCCGGTTAAAACGCTCGATGAAAACGTTTTTCTTCGGCTTACCCGGCTGGATAAACGCCAGCTTTACTACATGTTTCTTTGCCCATTCAGCCAGTGCCAGCGAGATAAATTCCGGTCCCTTATCCATACGCAGCATGGCCGGATAACCGCGGTTGCTGTAATCCTGTCGAGTACACGGACCACTCGCAGAGCTGGCAGATTCAGATCGATTTCTATCGACAACGCTTCACGATTACAGTCATCAACAACATTGAACGTGCGAAAACGACGCCCACAGACCAGCTCTGGTTCAGCGCTTCCGGCGTGACCTGTGGCGAGGGATTGCGTACCGGCAGCCGTTGTTTACCCTTACGGCGAAAATTCAGCTTGAGCAGACAGTAAATACGGTGGAGCCTTTTGTGATTCCACGCGTATCCCTGCCGCCGTATCCAGACTTCCAGTTGTCCCTGGTGGCTTCAGAAATACCGGCCTCCCGGTAGACATCTTTAACAGTCCGTCCGGATTCGACTGCTCTAATCACAGCGATGATCTGGTGCGCAGTAAAACGGGCTTTACGCACAGCGATCTCCTGCGTTGGCAGATTGATTATGCCGGATGATCTCTAAATGTGAATGGCTCGATTATGCGGGATACTTACATACTCACGCGTTGAGAGACTTTCAGTTCGTTTGTACGGTGAATGGATGCCGCAGGCGGGGTTTATTAACGGGATGCCCGTCAAGGTGCGGGTAATGAGGGATTGCATCGTGATCACGCCGCAGCATACCCACGGACTCTTTGTCTGTATTGAAGGGATGGGCGTGACTTTTATTAATCAAAAGAAGGTGAAAGCGTGGCTAAAAACCTTTCCGGGGGCGCTGAACAATACCGGAGATATTCCGGTGATTAAGTGGAGCAGGCTCGAAAGCGGGATTTGATGGGGGTTAGATAATAAAACCCGGGAAGATTTTATTTCTTTCCCGGCTTTTTTCATAAAATACTATTCATGATAATTCATTAATAAACTCATCAAAAGATTCAGATACAAAAGCTAATTCTTTTTCATCCATTAACCATATGTATATTTTCCCATAGTCTTTATCTTTCAATGAAAGTAAAAAACAATTGCCACCCTCATCATCAGCAAAAGGAACCATATCTTTTAGTTCAAGAAAATCATCAATTAAATCTTGATAGGTTTTTTCTATCGGAACTTTTCCATACTTTATTGAAATGAACCCAGAAAATAATAACGGAGAAGGATGTGCACTTTCAGCTAAATATCCACCATTATTTTCAAGATAAAAATTCCTGAAGCTATCAGGAAATTTTTTACTGAAATATCTTTCAAACTCATAAAATTCATCATGAGTTAGTTTTTTTTCTGACTCTTCAATCATTAATCGCATCCTCGTGCTCCGCTGTTTCTGGCCGGATGAGTATACTCTATGCCAGTTGCAGTCTTATACTGACTAACCCCACCATTATGGTTTATACCTCTATGAGCCTGCTTTTCTATTAGCTGCATTGTTCCTTTATTAGTAACAGGATCATAATCATCAAGGTGGTGCCAGACATATCCTCTTGGGGTTGAAACTTGATTTAATCCAGCCTTCGCATTTGCTCTCTGGAAATCAATATCATAATCACCTGAATATTCAATAGTAACTACTGGGTTAACTCCGGGTCGTTTATTATATAACGCATTACTATTTGAATAATCTAATCCACCGCCCGAAGTTTTAGTTACTCCTGTATAACCGCGATCTTCCAGTTTAGTTATGGGATCGACAGCGAGGCCAAGTGGATCGATCCAGGTCAATGAATTAGGCGCATACTGATAGAGATTCAGCCCACCCCGGATCGAAATAGGATCCTGACTGACGAACCGTCCACACTCCGGTGCATAATATCTGAACAGATTATAATGCAGCCCCGTCTCGTCGTCAAAATACTGCCCCGGCAGCCGCAGCGGCTGGTGAAAGTACGCCCCGCTGTTGCTGATGTCCGCCGCATTCTCTCCAAACCCCCTGATATACCCCGCCCACACCAGCGTTCCGTCCGCCGCCGTCACCTCCTGCGGCGTGCCCGTCACGTCCGTGTGGTAATACCACACCTGCCTGCTTTCTCCCCGCCCCGTCACGCTCGCCACCGGCGTGTACGGCTGTTCCGCATCGTACAGATAGGTCCGCCAGCCCTGCTGCTGCACGTTCTCCTGCAACAGCCTGAACCCCTCCCACACAAAGTCCGTCCGGCTCCGCGCCGTATG